>DATMMB010000211.1:0-13932 GCA_035569895.1 Solirubrobacteraceae bacterium
GGCGACGTCCCCGAGCTTCCCGCGCGCCGTCACATAGCCGATCAGCCAACGCAGCGGCTCGCTCATAGCTCATCCTTTGGTTGCCTCGGCCACCGCCGGGTGAGAGCCGGAGTCGCTTGCCCGGTCGAGGGGCACGACGCAACCTGGAGAAGCTCGACCAGCTCGCCGCTGGGACCCTCGACGAAGGCCACCTTCACCGTTCTCCCTCCCACCTGCTCCTCCCACGCCGACGTGCATCTGACGAGCAGCCCAGTCCTCGCGAGCCGCTCGAGCTCCCGGTCGATCGCGGTTGTCAGCAGCGTCACCAACACACACCCCTCCGCGTCCACCGAGGTCTTGGGACGCTCGCCGGCGCTCGGTCGCAGCGTCATCCGCAGTCGCCAGGCGGGATGCCCCGCGCGCGTCTCGAGCACATTTTCGCCCAGGTCAGTGAACCCAAGCGCCGACCAGAACGCGGAGCTTGCCGACGGCTCACACGCGCACAGGCCCACCGCCGTCCCATCGAGCCCATACACTGTCGCGCCGGCGGGAGGACGACCGGCGTAGCTTGTCACCTCCACCGAGGTTCGTGCCGTGAACGCAAGATGACTCATGTCGAGGGCGCTGCGCTCGATCTCCTGGAATGGCGTCTTGGCCGGGTGATTCGGAAGGTGCTCCGCGCGGAACGTCTCCTTCCAGCCTTTCGCCAGGTAGGGACGACACCCCGCGTCGAGATCGGCAGCATTGACCACGATCTGGGCTGCTCCGATCAGCATGTCAACGGTTTCAGCTCGAAGAACCACCACAGCGGGAACTCGCTTGCGAAGTCAAACGCCCGGCTGCGATCCGCGGTATTCGGGACGAGCTCGCGCACCCGCGTTATCGCCAATCCGGCGAGCTCGGCGACGCGGCTGAGCTGCTCGAGGGTCGGGGTGACTCCGTGTCTGCGCCGGCGATACTCGGTGAGAACCGTGTATGGTCGGCGCGCTTCGCCCAGCCACGGCTGCTGCCAGAAGAGGCCGTTCGGCTCGAGCACCTCGATTCGACCGCCGGGCGCTAGCAGCGCCGCGAGCGCCCGGATCAGTTCCACAGGGTCGAACTCCAGCGAGTTGTCGTAGGGATGAAAGTAGAACATCAAAACATCGCTGAGAAAGATCCTGTCGAAGCGGTGCGCGGCAAATGCGGTCAGGCCGCGGGCTGGCGGCAGCTCGAGCGTATGAAACTCGCACGCATCCCCCAGGCCTTCGCTCAGCGCCAGGCGTCGCGCGGTCTGGAGATGGTCGGCGTTGGTGTCGACGCCCAGCACGTGCGCTCCATGACGAGCAAACAACCGTGCAAACAGCCCAGGGCCACAGCCGAAGTCGAGGATTCGCTTCCCGTCGAGCTCCGCCTGCGCGTAGTAGGCAACGGCGAACTTCCATTGCACGTCGCGGTAGAGGCCCGCGCGCGGCTCGCGTAGATCGTGTGTGAACTTCTGGGCAAGCCACCACGCGTCCACACCGGAGGGACGCCGGCGAAGCAGAACGTGCTCGCCAACGCACTGGTGAATAGTGCCGCGATGAGCGTGATCGAGGAGGTTGAGGCGAGGCCCTTGGAGATACTCATGGTAGGCGTCGAGGTCGTCGACGAGCAGCATCAGCCGCCGCGCGAGCGAGAGCGCCTCGGCAATTGCCATCGGCGCGACGTCGTCAAGCCCGTCGATCGAGCGATCGAGGCCCGTGGGATCGCCGAGCAGGCCTTCGGCGAAGGGCGAGGTGCTGGCGTCGCGGACCCGCACCGCCGGCGGGTCGATCCTGCCAGGCGAGCTCAGCAGCTCGAGAAATGCAAGGTCGCCGAGCGCGTGCGTACGCACAGATACATTGCTGAGGAGAAACTCGCCAGGGCGCGCCATCGTGACGAGCACGTCACCGGGAACGTGCGGTGCGGCGGAGGCGCTCACGTGAACGCAATCACCCTGGCCGGGGCGCCGTCGGCCCCCTCGACCGGCAGTGGGAGCGCGATGAGCAGCACCTCCGAGCCCAGACGATCGAGATTCGTCAGGTACTCGAGCAGCACCGCGCCGGCGCCGAGCAGCAGATGATGGTTGGGGCTGTCGTTCCCACTGGCCGCCCCGTGGCGGGGGTCGTCGGGCGACGGCGTGTCCATTCCCAGGACATCCACGCCTGCGTCGAGCAGCCAGCGGCAGGCTTCCATGCTCAGATAGGGCGAGCGCGAATAGTAGCGCGGATCGCCGAATCGCGGCGACCAATCGAATCGCAACAGCAGACGGGGATGGCGCGGTGGGCCGCCCAAAGCGCGTTCGAGCGCTTCGCGCGAGACCTCCGCAAGCGCGCCGAAACCACTGAGATCAACCACGTCGGCCGGTCCCACCAGGCGCGCGAGCGCGATCCTCTCGACGGCTTCGCCGCCCGGTACGAAGTGCAGCGGCGCGTCGACGTGCGTGCCGGTGTGCGTACCCATCACCAGACGGTGCGTCATCCGGCCCGCGGTCTCGTGGCGAGCCAACACGGTCACCTCGGGGGAGGGGTGGTTGGGGCTGGGGAAGCTGAGCATCGCGTGCCGGATCGGATGAGTGAGGTCGACGGGCCTGCGCAGGCGCGCGAGCGCGTCGAGGCCGTTCGCCGCCTGCGCCGCAGCGGTTCCGGGCAGGTCCAGGAGGTCGCTCACCATGTTGCGCAGCGCGCCTTTGCGAATCTTGCCTGTGGGCGTCAGCGGCATCTCGTCGATGTGCACATACATGTCGGGTCGCAGCACATCGTCGTCGGCAGCGCGGCCCGCGAGCGCAGCCTCGGCCTCGGCGACGCTCGCGCCATGGGTGGTGGCGAAGACGACGACGACCTGCTCCCCCAGCAGCTCGTGCGGGACGCCGACCGCCGCGAGGTGCTCGACGCCGCGCGCACCCGCCAGCGTGCGCTCCAGCTCGGCGGCGCTGATGTTGACGCCGCCGCGGATGATGACATCCTTCTGACGGCCGGTTATCCGGAGCTCCCCGTCGGCGTCGATCGCGCCGATGTCGCCGGTGTCGAGCCAGCCGTCGCGCACGATCGAGCGATCCAGCCGCAGCCCGCCCCGCGCGTCGCATCCTTCGAGGTAGCCGGCCATCATGTCGGGGGAGCGCACCATGATCGGACCGGGCGCGCCGCTCTCCGCAGCGACGCGCGCCTCGACGCCGCGCAGCGGCAGTCCTACGCTGTCCGGCCTTGCGGGGCGACGCGGCGTCGAGGCGCTCACCAGCAGGGTCTCGCTGAGCCCGTAGCTGTCGTGCACCGCCACGCCGTAGACGTCTTCGAAGCGCTCGCGCAGAGCGCGATCCAGCGGCGCCGTTCCACAGGCGACGTGACGCACGCGCTCCCGGCAGTACGCTCGCCCCAGCTCGCCGCGATCGACGGTCAGGAGCATCGCGATGATCGTGGGCACCAGCCAGAGCACGCTGGCGTCGTGGCGGTGTGGCGCCTCCCAGTAGCCCAGCGCCGAGCGCGCGTCGAAGGCGCGATCGATCACCACGCTGGCGCCGATCCGCAACGGCAGCAGCAGCAGGTTGTAATAGCCGGCCATGTAGGTCATCGGCAGGCAGTTGTGAAAGCGGTGGCCGTCGTCCAGCCCGGCGGCGCGCGCATAGCGCAGGGCGTTGTCGATGAAGTCACGCAGCCGGTGGGCAACGCCGCGGGGCGTGCCGGTCGAGCCGGAGGTGAAGTGGACCGACACGATGTCCTCATCGTCCGCGCCGAGCAGACCGGCGGCGTCCTCGCCGGCGCGCGGCAGGCTCCAGAGATCGAGCTCGCCCTCGCCGCCCGCGGCCGTGACCGAGCGAACCGGCAGGCCCAGCTCGCCCGCCACCCTGCGCAACGCCTCCTGCTCCCGTCCCACCAGCACGAGCCGGGGACGCGCGCAGCTCAGCAGCTCGCGCAGCTGCCGCCGCCCGAACCCGGAGCCGACCGGAACGACCACCAGACCCGCGAGCAGCGCGGCCTCGTAGACGATCGCGAGCTCGGTCGTGTTGGCGAGGCCGACGGCGAGCCGCTCGCCGTGGCGGACGCCCCCTGCGCGCAGCGCCGCGAGCAGCGCCAGGGCGCGCTCATACGCCTCGCCGTGCGTCAGCTCGCGACCGTTCGCCGCCTCGATCAGAAACGGACGCGAAGCGTTGCGTTCGATCGTGCTCAGCAGCTCCGCAACGGCGCTCATAGCGCGATCGGATGGGTGTCGAGACGGGGCAGGCAGACCAGCGCGCGCCGCCACCGTGGCAGCGTGCCGCGGTAGGCCTCCTCGCGGCGCAGCACGACGGCGCCGGGCGGCCGCGTCGCGCCCTCGCGCGTGCCGAGCAGCACCGCGTCGGCGACTCCCGAGCCGGTGACCGACCCCAGCGGTCCCGCCACGATGTTCACTGCCCCCAGGAGCCGCTCGAGCTCGCCCGCGGCGCGCACCACCTCGGCGACGGTCTCCAGCCGCCGCATGAGCCGATCGACGAGCGCGGCGGCGTAGGTGCCCGGGTCGGCCAGCACGATTGTGTCCCCCCCGATCGCAGCCGCCCGCGCAAGCGCCACGTCGCCGAGGTACTCGAGCTCGAGCTCGTCCGAGCGGTAGGGAACGAGCCGGCCCGGCAGGACGCCGCCGAGCGCCACCAGCGTGGCCCGGTCGGCGCCGTCCACCAGACCCACGGCGATCCTCGACCCGCGCTCGCCCAGCGCGCGCAGCAGCGCATCGGTCGATCCGAATCGCAGGCGCCCGAGCGCCATCTGTGCGTCCTCGAGCACGAACTCGGCGCTTGTCGCCTCCTCGTCGAGCACGACGCTCGGCACCAGGTCGAGCACGATCGCCAGGCGGCGCTTGGCTGCGATCACCTCGAGCGCGTCGAGCAGCTCGCCCGGTGCCTGCGGTCGGCTTGCGATGCGGCGCGGCCCGAAGCGATCGTCGGAGAACACCGCGAGGTCGTCGCGGCGGCGCAGGCGCGGCGTGCCGCGCAGCTGCGCGGCGGTCTCGCGCAACAACTCGTCCGACAAGCGCATCGGGTCACGTTTGCCGAGCGCCACGATCAGCCGCAGCGGATCGATCTGCGCCTCCTCGGCGGCCCGCAGCGCCCGCGGGAGGTGGGCGGAGTGGAAGCGCCCGTAGCCGAGCGCCACCGCGATCATGTCGTGCGGGCGTAGGTTCTCGGCGAGCGGGCGCAGATAGACCTCCGCCAGTCCCATGATGCGCTGCGCGTCGAGCCCCGACTCGATTCCCAGCCGCTCGAGCACGACCGCGAGCACCTCGGTCGGCACATTGCCCGAGGAGCGGCCGATGCCGTATACGCTCGTGTCGATGAACGTCGCGCCGGCCTCGATCGCCGCAAGCGCGTTGGCCACCGCGAGGTGCAGGTTGGAGTGCCCGTGAAAGCCGATCGGAATCGCCGTGCGCGCGCGGGCGGCGCGCACATACTCGGCCACCTCCCGCGGCAGCATGCCGCCCGCGGAGTCGACCACGTAGACGCCTGCCGCGCCGCGCCGCTCCGCCTCCGTGGCGATCTCGGCGAACCGGCTGGGAGCGATGCCGTAGGTCTTCATCAGATTGACGAAGCTCTCGAAGCCCAGCGAAAGCGCGGTCTGCAGCGACGGCCAGGCATCGTCGATCTCGTCAGCGTTGTTTCCGATTCGCACGAAATCGAGGCCCGCGGCCGCCGCGTCGCGTAGGTCGCGCACGCGGCCGACACCCGGGATGAAGAAGCACCCGAGGCGCGTCCGCAGCGGGCGCTCGCGGCTGCGTTCGATCGCCTCCACGTCTGAGCAGGGGGCGGCCTGCTCCCGAACCCGGCCGGCGCCGAGCCCCAGACCGTGCCCGATCTCCACGTAGGGCAGGCCCGCTTCGTCGAGCAGGCCGACGACGAGCGCGGTGTCGGCCGCGGTGAACTTGAAGTCGATCGCGTACGAGCCGTCGCGGATCGTGCAGTCCATGATCACCGGTCGCACCCCCGCATCGCTGCCCGAGCCTCTTGTCATCGCTTAAGCTTATGGCCGATAGTGGGCTGTTTTCGGTTGTTGGGATGGCCCGGCGCCGGGGCCGGGGACTCCGCGGGGACCGCGTCTGGCGGGTGAGCCGTCATTGCGATACCCGCCCGGCGGGGGCCACCACCCGCGGAGCTCACATTCGGCAACGGCAGCGCCTCGATCAGGCCCCGCGCGCGAAAGCGCTCGAGGTAGTCGAGCACGTCGCGATACGCCAGGCCGAGCTCTTCGGCAATCTCGTACACCGTGCGATCGCCCTCCAGGCGCAGCATGATCTGGTCGAGCGCGCGATTGAGGGCGGGGTTGCGGCGCCAATCCACCCACAGGCCGTGTCCGGAGAGGAATACCGGGCCGCGGAACAGGCGGCGCGGCACGTAGTTGGTCGCGTACACCCTGACGATCTCCTCGACGACGTCCGCGGCCTCGCGCAGACGCGCCTCGGCGATGATCGCCGGCGAGTCGTCGGAGGTGTGGTACTCGGGGTAGGGCCAACGCGTGATGCTCACACAGGGGACGTCGACGCCGGGACCGTTGATCACCAGCTCGTCGTTTCCGACCGACTCATAGAAGGCGCCCTCGCGTACCGACCCGCAGCAGGCGGCGAGGGCCGCGCGCGCGATGCGGTCGAGCACGTGGTCGTCCTGGCGAGTGCGCTGCAGCGCCAGCCCCATGTCGTTGCCCGTCATCTCGCAGAACACCGCCCCGCTGAGGCGCTCGATGAGATCCTCGTGAGCACTCAGGTAGCAGACGCTGCCGATCGTCTCCGGACACAGCAGCAGGCGCACGCCGAGCGCATGGTCGGGCAGCGGCCGGGCGGCCAGCCGGCGCATGACCTCGACCGCGCTGGCGACGCCCGCCAGATCATCGTTGGCCTGCATCGGGTGGCAGATGTGCGCACAGATGAGAAACTCCTCGCCGCCAGTCGGGCCGACGGTGGCCACGCCGACCGCGAGGCCGTCGCGCGGCCCGTCGCGCAGCTCGGCGTGGATCACCACTCGGTAGGCGGCGTCGCGTGGCAACGTTGCGCGCTGCTCGGCGCTCAGGCAGAAGCCCCAGCCTGGCTCGTAGTAGGAGAACTCCCACGGGATCGCGTGCGGCCGGGCGTCTGACACGCGCAGATGGGGAGCGAGCTCCTCCCAGGTGAGGGTCGCGTCGACGGAGTCCGAGTAGGAGACGAGGTGCAGGGGATTCCGCGCGAAGTCCAACACTCGTTCCCCACCCTCGATCTCGATGTACGCCTCATGGACCACCCACCGCTTCGGCACACGCCACGTCCACGCGCGCGCGCCAGGAGCAAACCGCTCGATCTCGTAGCGGACGCCCGGGCCGAGGTGCGCGCGCACGCGCTCGAGCGCCTCGTCGGTGCCGTCGCTGACCAGCGTCCGGTGCAGCGGGTAGAGCTCACGCACCAGGCTCAGCAGCGGCTCGTCGATCGTGGGCACCGTCACGCGCGCACCGGGGCCGCAGGTATCTTCTCGAGGACCCCGATGCTTCGCCAGCTTGCGCGCAGCACCGGAAGAAGCGCCAGCCAAAACGCCGCGATCGCGATCGCGCAGAAGGCGCCCACGCCCAGCAGCCCGCTGGGATGCAACATGCGAGCGGCCGCCAGCACCGGGATCGTCCAGATCGCCACCGGCAGGTAGCCGGGCAGCAGCACCTCGCGTGCGAAGCGCGCCTTCGAGATCCCCAGATGGCGCAGGGAGTAGTGCAGCGACACGGGGAAGCCGAGCCAGTTGGGAATGACCGTGCCGAGAATCACGCCGATCGTGCCGAACGCCGACGCGAGGCCGATCGAGAGGCCGAGGGTGAGCAGCGAGCCCACGGCTGCGAGCCAAACGAAGATGCGGATGCGCCCCATTCCGTAGACGGCGCTGCCGATCGTGCCTCCACAGGCGTGGATCAGCCAGTAGGAGACGAAGATCTGCACATAGGGCGCGTAGCGACCGTAGCCGGCGCCCACCCACGCTTCGAGGATCGGTCGGGCGAGCAGGAATGTGAGCACCACGAAGGGCACGGTCATGACGACCCCATAGAGCGATCCGACGATCACCAGCTTGTGCAGCCGCTCGATGCGGCCCTGCGCCGCCAGCCGCGCGCAGGTGGAGAGCAGCGCCGCCCCGATCAGGCTGTTGATCTGGCGCACGCCGTTGTGGGGACGTAGCGCGACCTCATAGGCGACCACGGCCGCCGCTCCCACGAACGCCGTCACGACGATCCGATCGCTCTCGTATATGAGCGTGTCGGAGAGGCCGATCAGGAGCATGCCGGCGCCAAAGCCGAGCGCCGGACGCAGATGGGCGCCGCGCCAGCGACCGACGCCCCGCCGCAGCCCGAGCTGCGGCCAGGCCAGCACGCCGGCGCACACACCTTCGAGCACGAGCGCAGCGCAGAAGAGCCCGGTCAGCACCGGCACCGAGTGGGTTCGCTCCGTCGCGAGATAGATGAGCGCAAACGCGAGGATCGAGCAGAGCGTCTGGACGATCGAGTTGAGGTCGTAGCGCTCGAGGCCTTCGAGCGCCGCGCCGCCGAGCCGCGACGGCCAGTACAGAAGCGAGGCGACGGCGACCACGAGCAGCGTGGACACGGCTTCGTCGCCGATCGAGCCGGCTCCGAACAACGCATGCCCGCCGAGCTCGCCCAGCAGCGCCACCGCCGCCGCGGCCGCGGCGCCGATCGCCAGCATCAGCATCAGCGACGCGCGCAGCACCGAGCCGAGCTGCTCGGCGTCGCCGAGCGCACGGTGCTCGGCGACGTACCTGGTGACGCTCAAACCCAGGCCGTATTCGACCGAGTTGAGGTAGCCGGTGAGCGTCGTCGCCACGATGAACAGGCCCGTCGCGGCACTGCCGATGCGATCGATCAGCAGCGGCAGCAGCGCAAGCGCGATCAGCCCGCGGATCAGCGTGCGCGCCATCGTGACAAGCGTGTTGACGGGAATCCCCCCGGGACGCCACACGCCCGCGCGCGCGGCGCGTCCGTCGCTCACGCCACCGCAACGATCGGCTCAGCCATGCTGCGGATCTCCTCGGCGTCGAGCCACCAGTCGTTGTTGTCGCTGGCGTAGCGGAAGCCTGGCGGCAGCTCCTCGCCGAGCCGCTCGTGCACGAGCGCCCAGCTGGGCCACGCCGGGTAGATCACGTACCTGTCCCCCAGCGCACGTGCGCGGCGCGACTCGTCCTCGGTGATCAGCACCTCGTGGACCTTCTCGCCCGGCCGGATGCCGATGATCCGGCGCGTCGCGTGGGGGGCGAGCGCATCGGCTATGTCCTTCACGCGCATCGAGGGGATACGGGGGATGAAGACCTCGCCGCCCTGCATCAGGTCGAGGCAGCCGATCACGAACTCGATGGCCTGCTCGAGCGTGATCCAGAAGCGGGTCATCGCGTCGTCGGTGATCGTCAGCTCACCGGTGCGTGCCTGCGCCTTGAAGAGCGGGATCACGCTGCCGCGGCTGCCGACGACGTTGCCGTAGCGCATCGTCGCGAAGCGCGCCGGCGAGCTGCCGGCATAGGCGTTGCCCTGGGTGATGATCTTCTCGGCCGCCAGCTTCGTCGCGCCGTAGAGGTTGACCGGGTTGACCGCCTTGTCGGTGGAAAGCGCGAGCGTGCGCCGCACGCCGTTGGCGATCGCCGCTGCCACCACGTTCTCGGCGCCGTTGATGTTGGTCTTGACCGCCTCGAACGGGTTGTACTCGCACACCGGCACCTGCTTGAGCGCGGCGGCGTGGATCACGACGTCGACTTCGTGCATCGCCACGCGCAGGCGCTCAGCATCGCGGATGTCGCCGATCAGGCAGCGCAGCCGTTCGTCGCCGCTGAGCTCGTGCTGGAGGTTGTACTGCTTGAGCTCGTCGCGGCTGTAGACACGCACGGCGGCCGGCTCGTGCTCGGCCAGCACGGTCTTCACGAAGGTCGTGCCGAACGAGCCGGTGCCCCCCGTGACGAGGATCACCTTGCCTTCGAGATGTGGGCTTGGAAGCAGGCTCATGGCGCGGGCACGGGAAGCCGGACAGCGGCTTCCTTCCACTATGCGGAGCATATGGAAGGGGTCGTGGGGCGCTGCCGGATTCGCCTGCCAGCCACCCCGGCGGCGCGATTCTTCAGCGCCGGTGGGCCGCGCGCGCAGGCCGGCCGCCGGCCGGCGTTTCCGACTCGCCGGTCGCGGCCGCCGCGGATGAGCGATGCGCGCGGCGATCTCATCAGGCCACGAGCGATGCGCAATGCACGCGGCGATCTCATCAGGCCACGACCGTTGCAAGACGACCATCGACAACTACCCTCCCACGACGATGCCGATTCCCTACGGACGCCAGACACTCGACGAGGACGACGTGAGCGCCGTCGTGGAAGTGCTGCGCGGCGACTGGCTCACGCAGGGGCCGGGCGTCGGCGCCTTCGAGGAGGCGTTCGCGGCGGCGTGCGAGGCGCCGTACGCGGTCGCCTTCTCCTCGGGCACCGCCGCGCTGCACGCCGCCGCGCACGTCGCCGGGATCGGCGGCGACGATGAGCTGCTGACGAGCGCGATCACGTTCGCGGCGAGCGCCAACTGCGGCGCGTACGCCGGCGCGACGCCGACCTTCGCCGACATCGACCCGGCCACCTGGAACATCTCGGCGCAGACGGTCGCCGCCGCGCTGACGCCCGCCACCCGTGCGGTGGTCGCGGTGCACTTCGCGGGGCTGCCCGCCCCGGTCGCCGCGATCAGGGCAACGGTGGGAGACAGCGTGAGGATCGTCGAGGACGCCGCGCACGCGCTCGGAGCGCGCACGCCCGCGGGGCCCGTGGGGGCGTGCGTGCACTCCGACATGGCGGTCTTCTCGCTGCACCCAGTGAAGGCGATCACCTCCGGTGAGGGCGGCATGGTGACCACGCGCGAGGAGCGGTTGGCCGCGCGGCTGCGCGTGTTTCGCACCCACGGCATCGCCGGCGCCGCAGCGCGGGAGGCGGCGCCCGCCGGCCGCTGGTGGCAGCAGGGCCGCTGGTATCACGAGCAGCGCGAGCTGGGCTTCAACTACCGCCTCACCGACATCCAGTCGGCGTTGGGGCGCTCGCAGCTGCGCAAGCTGGAGCGCTTCATCGCCCGCCGCAACGAGCTGGCGATGCGCTACCGGGAGCTGCTCGGCGGGATCGAGCAGCTCGAGCTCGCGCCCGCGGCGCCCCCAGGCGAGCGCCATGCCTACCACCTGTTCGTCGTGCGTCACCGCGCCGGCGCCGCGGCGCGGCGGCGGCTGTACGACGGGCTACGCGAGCGCGGCATCAACGCGCAGGTGCACTACCTGCCGGTGTACCTGCACCCCTGGTACCGGCGCACCTACGGCTACGGCGAGGGGCTCTGCCCGCAAGCCGAGCGCTACTACGCCGGCTGCCTGTCGCTGCCGTGCTTTCCGGCGCTCAGCGACGCCGAGCAGGAGCGGGTGGTGGAGGCGGTGCGGGAGCTGGTGTGAGGCGCGGCGGCACGCTGGAGAGGTCGGTGCCCTCGTAGGCGTCGCACACGTCGGCGACCAATACCCGCGCCCCGCTCTGCTCGCTGTGCTCGGCTGCGCACAGCACGTCGGAATGGTGGCGATCCTCCGCCCAGCTCTTCGGGTAGGAGCGGCCGGCCGCCACCGCCTCGGTGAAGGCGCGGATCTCCTCCAGGTACACCCGCTGGCGGTTGACGTGCTGAGGCCCAAACGGCTCGCTGAGCGGCTCGTCGTCGGGGCCGAGGCGGTGGGCGGTCACCGTGCCGGCGAGCATGTCGAGCGTGAAGCTCTGCTCACTGTGGGCGAAGCGCACGAGCTTGAACGGCGCCTGCTGGTGGAGCTCCATCACGATCGAGCCGACCGCGCCCGACTCGAACTCCAGCAGCAGCAGGTAGGTGTCGTCGATGTCGGTGCGCCACTGCGCGCGCGCACGGTGGAGCGCCCGCACCGCCGCCACTGGGCCGAGCAGCCAGCAGAGCCAGTCGAGCTCGAACGGCACCGACTCGCGCACGCCCCCGGTGCCGCGCGCGGCACCGGCGTAGAACTCGTCGTAGCGCTCGTAGGGATGCCAGCGCGGCAGGTAGTCGCCGCCGGCGTAGTGGATCGAGCACACCCCCTCCGCGCCGAGCGCCGCCAGCCGCTCGCGCAGCGCGAGCACCTGCGGGTCGAAGCGCATCGTCGCCGAGGGGTGGCCGAGCACCGCCGGGTCAGCCGCCCGCTGCGCGAACCAGCTCAGCGAGGGCGTCAGCACGTTGGCCTCGCTGAAGAACGGCAGCCCGGCGCGCAGCGCGCGCTCGTAGTACTCGACGTGGCGGTCGGGGGGCGTGCTGATCACAAGCGCATCGAGCGGGCCCGCGAGCAGCTCCTGCGCCGAGGCGGCGATCGGGATCGCGAAGCTCTCCGCAGCCGCAGCCGCGGCGCGGCGGTCGGCGCGGACGTCGAAGCCCACCACATCGTGGCCGAGCGCGAGCAGGTCGCGCACGCGCCGGCTGCCCATCGAGCCGAGGCCCGCCACGGCGATCCTCACAGTGACACCTCGAGTGCGCGCAGCCGCCCCCGCGCGTCGCGGTAGCGCAGCGCCTCCCGCTCGATCAGCTCGCCACTGCGCGTGCGGTACTCCTCGGCGAGCCCGCCGTTGATCGCGACGAGCTCGGGACGGCGGCGCAGGAGGCTCACGATCTCACCGACGCCGAACACCTCGCCGGGGCGATACAGCTCGGCGAAGAGCGCGCGGAAGAGCTCCAGATCGCGCGGGTAGTCGAGCGTCAGGCGCGCGCGCTCGTGCACATGCTCGGGGCCGATCGGCCCGACGGTCGCGACCTTACAGAGCCCGGTGTGGGTGAAGTACAACATCGCACCGGTGCCGTTGGGGCTGGGGACGTAGTGCGCGGCGACGCGCTCGATCGCGTCGGTGCGCAGCGCCTTGCAGCCGATCCCCAGCGGCTGCCCCTCGCACACCGCGACGTCGAGGGTCTCGTCGAGTAGCAGCGCCAGCACGCAGAGATCCATGTAGAGCGGGTCGACGCACACGTCGTCACCGTCCACCTGGATGACCACGTCGAACTGGCGCTCACGCACGGCGCCGCGCAGACGTGCAATCAGGTCATGCTCGCTCCCCCGGTGGACGCGCGCGCCGGTCGCCTCGATCAGCGGCGCCAGCGGGTCGTCGCTGGGATCGTCGGTGATGCACACGACCACGTCGCCGCGCTCGCGCACCGAGCGCGCGGCGAACGTCCGGTCGAGAATGTGAGCGAACATTGGCCGCCCGGCGATCGGCGCCAATGCCTTGTTCGGGAGGCGCTCGGAGCGCAACCGCATGCGCAGCAGCGCGCCCACCCGCGGGGCGCGCACCCGGGGAGCGTGCGCTGTGGTGAGTTCAGTCATCCGCGGCAATTCTATTCAGGGGTTTGAGCATCGCGAGCTCGCCGGCCGGCTCGTCGCCGCGCCGCGCATCCGCCTCCGCGCGCCGAGCGGCACGCCCCACAGTGAGAGACACGCCGGCGAAATCGACGCCCCGGGCGCCGCTCCGATGCGTCAGCACGCCGGGCAAGTTTGATTCTTGGAAGCAGCCAAACGTAGAATGCTCCGCCATGCCCGAGCTCATGGCTCAGCCCTCGCTTGCCGAACGGGTCGCCGCGGTGCCCACCTGGTATCACTGCATACGGCTTGCACCCGGCATGGTGACACCGGGTGAGTTCGACACGCTCGACGAGCTCGAACGGATTCCGTTTCCCGCCTCGTTGAGCGGCAAGCGTTGCCTGGACATCGGCACCGCCGACGGCTTCTGGGCGTTCGAGATGGAGCGCCGCGGGGCAAGCGAGGTGGTGGCGATCGACCTGCGCGATCCGGCGCGCTTCGACTGGCCGGGGAACGTCGACCTCGCGCAGCGTGCGGGCTGGGACAACGGAGGCGGCCTGTGGCGCGGCTTCGACGTCGTCCACGAGGCGCTCGGATCGCGGGTGCAGTGGCGCGAACTCGCTGTGTACGAGCTCGCACCCGCGACGATCGGCATGT
>DATMMB010000212.1:0-2911 GCA_035569895.1 Solirubrobacteraceae bacterium
CGGAGAAGTATGCGCGGCTCTCGGGCACGACGGACGCGCTGCTCGTGGTCCCCATTCCTACCATCGAGAGACTGGGCGGCGGCAGCGTCCGCTGCATGCTGGCGGAAGTGTTCGGGCGAGCGTGATCGAGCTCATCGTCAAGGCGCTGCTCGCCTATCTCATCGGGTCGATCGTCGGGAGCCTGGCCCTTGGCAAGCTACGTGGCGTCGACATCCGCACCTTGGGCAGCGGCAACGCGGGGGCCACCAACATGCTCCGGACCCAGGGCATTGCTGCGGCGATCGTGGTACTCCTCATCGATCTCGGCAAGGGCGCCGTCGCGACCGGGGTACTCGCGCCGCTCGCCACAGCGGGAATTCCCTCGGAACCCACTCTGCGCGCCGCGGTCACAGCCGCCTGCGGGCTCGCGGTGATTCTCGGCCACGTCTATCCGCTCTGGCACGGCTTCCGCGGCGGCAAGGGTTTCGCGACATTTCTCGGCGCCGTGCTCGGCATCAGCGCGGGGCTCATGCTGGTGGCGGTCATCACCTGGCTCGGGGTCGTCATTGTCGTCGGCTTCGTCGGGCTCGCCTCCATGGTGTGCGCGGCCGCCGTGGCGGTGGCAATCGCCGTACGCTACCGGGGCGCGCAACCCGAGCTGCTCGCCTTCGGCATTCTCGCGGCGCTCCTCATCACCTACACCCACCGTGCCAACATCGGCCGTATGCTCGCCGGGACCGAGCCGCGCGCCAGGCGCCTGTGGCTGCTCGGACTTCGCCGGGGACCTGGCTAGATGCCGAAGGCTTCGAGGTCACTCGCGCCGGCGGAAGACTCGCCGCTCGCCGCCAGGGTCTTCAGCCGCCTCGCCGATGGCCGCTTTCACTCGGGCGAGGCGCTCGCCCGGCACCTCGACGTCAGCCGCAGCGCCGTGTGGAAGGCGGTGGGGAGCCTCAGGGCGCTCGGCGCCGAGCTCGAGGCGGTGCGCAACCGCGGCTACCGGCTGCATGTGGCTACCGAGCCGCTCGCGGCTGCTGCCATCCGCGCGCACCTGCCGCGCGACGTGCGCGGGCAAGTCGCAAGGCTCGAGACCGTCTGGTCGATCGCCTCGACCAACTCAGCCCTCCTCGAGCGCCGCGGGCCCGAGAGCGGCGCGAGTGAGGTGCTGCTGGCGGAATATCAGAGCGCCGGCAGAGGCCGGCGCGGGCGCTCGTGGCTGGCGCCACCTGGTGGGGCGATCTGCCTCTCCCTGAGCTGGATGTTCCGCGAGCTGCCGCCGGACCTCGGCGCTCTCGGGCTCGTCATCGGGGTGTGCGCCCTGCGCGCTCTCAACGCGCTCGGTGCGCACGGCGCCTCGCTCAAGTGGCCGAACGATTTGCTCCTGAACGAGCGCAAGCTCGCGGGAGTGTTGATCGACTTGCGCGCCGAGGCGGGCGGCCCCGCCTATGTCGTGATCGGCATCGGGCTCAACGTGGCGCTCGGCGAGCCGCTTCTCAGGAAGATCGCGCAGGCGGGGCTCCCGGCCACGGACCTCGTGGGCGCAGGCCTCGCCACGGGCTCCCGTAACCGGATCGCCGCGGCCCTGATCGGCGCGTGCGTGCGCGGACTTGCCGGCTTCGAGCGCGAGGGCCTCAAGTCCTGCATGGAGGAGTGGCGCGGCGCCGATGCGCTACGGGGGCGCCCGGTCGAGGTGAGGACCGTCGAGGGCACGACCTCGAGGGGGCTCGCGCGCGGGATCGATGTGCACGGCGCGCTCATCGTCGAGACGCCACAGGGCGTGCGGCGCTTCATCTCGGGTGACGCCACGGTGAGGCCGGCTTGAGACCCACGCTCCTCGTCGACATCGGTAACACCCGCATCAAGTGGGCCGCTCTCGCGGGCACCCGCCTCGGCAAGGGCCGGGCGGCGGTCCATTCGGGGTGGGGACCGGGCGACTACGCGCGCCTGTTTGCAGCGGCGCGCGCCCCCGAGCGCGCCGTGGTCGCGAGCGTCGCGGGGGCCAAGGTCAATCGGGCGTTCGCGGCGGCGGCGCGCCGCACCGCTGTTGCGGTGCATTTCGTCACCGTCCCGCGACACGCGGGAGGCGTGACCGTAGGGTATGTCGAGCCCTGGCGCCTCGGCGTCGACCGGTTCGCCGCCGTGGTCGGTGCCCACGAGATGTTCGACACCCTGCCGGTCTGCGTGGTCGGGGTCGGCACCGCGATGACGATCGATCTGGTCGGCGCGGACGGCCGACACCGGGGCGGGTTGATCGTCCCGGCCCCGCGCCTCATGGTGGCGTCGCTCCTTAGCCACACCCACGGGATCCGCCGCCGCGCGCGGGGCGGCGCCGCGGGCGGCAGGGGCATCTTCGGGCGCTCGACCCGTGAGGCGATCGAGCGGGGCTCACGCTACGCGGCGGCCGCCCTTGTCGATCGGGCGGTGGAAGAGGCCTCAGGCCCTCTCGGGCGGGAGCCGCTCGTGGTCCTCACTGGAGGCGACGCCGGCGCAGTGCTGCCCCTCCTGAGGAGCCGCGGCGTGGCGGTGCCGGACCTGGTGCTCAAGGGGCTTGCGGTGCTCTCGCGGGAGATGACACGCTGAGTGAGCTGTTTGGACTAAAATCACGGGTCGTGCGCAATACCTTCATCGCGCTGCTCGTCGTCAATCTCGTGTACCTCGCCTGGTCGCACTGGGTCGACGAGCCCCAGCTGCCGCCTGCAAACGAGGCGCTCTCGAGGCTGCCGCGCCTCAAGCTCCTGTCGGAGCTCCCCCCTGAGCAGCGCCCCACGCTCAACACCCGGACGGCTCTGAACGAGATCCCCGGCTGCATGTCGGTGGGCCCGTTTGGCGACATCGCGAGCGCCGCCAAGGCCGCAGGGATCCTCACGTCGAAGGGCTTCACACCGCAGCAGCGGGCCGAGGAGGCCTCGTCGCCCGAAGGCTTCTGGGTCTACGT
>DATMMB010000213.1:0-3821 GCA_035569895.1 Solirubrobacteraceae bacterium
GCCCCCGACGGCAGCGTGCGCTACTCGCGCACCAGCGCCCAAACCCCGGTGTGGGTCACCGCGCAGGCGCTCACGGCGCTGGCGCGGGCGCCGTTTTCGGCGGGGTGAGCCGCTCTTCGGCAGGGGTCCGCGTAGGCGACAAGCATGGCTGCGGGCCACGATCTGCGGCAAATGACGACCTCGTCGCCGTCCATCACCAGGTTGATTAGGCGTGAGAGATGCCTCTTGGCCTCCGTGACCGTCACTGTGATGGTCTCAGACAGAACGCTACCGTAGCAGCGCGGGCCCTGGTTGGAGAACCCTCTAACCTCTGGCGAGAATGTCCAGCGCTCCTTTCACGCTGACCCAACGCGCCGCACGCAACGGCGCGGCCGTCCGCGCGCGCCGCACGAGCGGCGGGAACGACCGCGCGTGGGCGCTGCGCGCCGCGGGGCTGTGCGCGCTTGCGATGGCGTTGACGTGGGCGCTGGCCGAGCTCGTGCCGGCGCTGCGCTGGCGCGACGCGGTGCTGCTCAATGACTTCGGGCGGCTGAGCCGACCGGGCGTGGACACGCTCGCCAACCACCTCCTGCACCTGCTCGACCCACTATTGTACACCGCGTGGGCGCTGTTGCTGGTGGCGGTCGCGCTGCTGCGCCGCCGCCCCCGCCTGGCGCTCGCGATCGCGGTGGTGCTGCCCGCCGCGCCCGGCGTCGCGGAGCTGCTCAAGCCGCTGCTCGCCCACCCGCACGACAGCGCCGGGCAGGAGTGGATCGGCCCGGCGTCGTTCCCGAGCGGCCACGCGACGGCGGCGATGACGCTCGCGCTGTGCGCGGTGCTCGTCGCGCCCCACCGCCTGCGCCCGGCGGTCGCCGCGTGCGCCTGCGCGTTCGCCGTCGCAGTTGCCTGCTCACTCTTGATCCTCGCCTGGCACATGCCGAGCGACGTGGTGGGCGGCTTTTTGCTCGCCGCGCTGTGCGTGTTGCTTGTGGTCGCCGCGCTCGGCCGCGACTGGGATCGACCGGGGCCGCTGCTCGCGCCCCGGCGTCAGCGCTGATCGCCCGCGGCGGTGGCTCCGTGCGCGCCGGGGGCCCACAGCGGCTCCGCGTCCGCCGTCTCTTCGTTGAGCGCACGCGCGAGGATGAACAGCAGGTCGGAGAGACGGTTGAGGTAGCGCACCACCTCGGGGTTGGCGTCTTCCACCGCCAGCGCGCGGCGCTCCGCGCGACGGCACACGGTGCGGCACACGTGCATGTGCGCCGCGGCGGGCGTGCCCCCCGGGATCACGAACGAGTGCAGCGGCGCCAGCTTGGCGTTGGCCTCGTCGCACGCCTGCTCCACCCATGCGGTGTACTCGGGCGTGATCCGCAGCCGCTCGCGCTCGCCGCCGGCGGGCACCGAGAGGTCGGCGCCGAGATCGAGCAGATCGTTCTGCATGCGCCGCAGCCACGCGGCGATCTGGTCGGGCAGGCCGGGCTGAAGCAGCGCCACGCCGAGCGTCGAGTTGAGCTCGTCCACCGTGCCGTACGCCTCCACCCGGGGGTGCAGCTTGGAGACACGGCTCATGTCGCCGAGATGCGTCTCGCCGGCGTCGCCGAGCTTTGTGTAGATGCGCGTGAGATTGACGGTCATGGCTCGTGATGGTGGGATGCCGATGCCGCATGCGGCATCGGCGGCAGGGCCGCATGCGGCCCTGCCCGGAACGGCCGCATGCGGCCGTTCCCGGGGTCGCGCATGCGCGACCCCGCCAGTCGGCGCATGCGCCGACTGGAACAACCAGAAGTCTCGCAGATGCTCGACGGGGTGGCGCGCGTCGGGGCGATCGGATACGGTGCCGCCCTGCATGCGGGTTGGTGTTCCGAAGGAGACCGCACCGGGCGAGCGGCGCGTGGCGATTGTGCCCGAGGTGGTCGGCAAGCTGACGGCCAAGGGCCTGGAGGTGCTCGTGCAGCGCGGGGCGGGCGCCGGCGCGCTGCTCGGTGACGACGCCTTCGCGCAGGCGGGCGCGCAACTGAGCGACGACGCCGCCGAGGTGTGGCGCTCCGACGTGGTCGTGAAGATCGCGCCGCCGAACGCCGAGGAGATCGCGATGCTCGGCGCCCGGTCGCTGCTGGTGGGCTTCCTCGCGCCGCTCACGAGCCCGGCGAGCACGCGCGCGCTCGCCGCCGCGAACGCCACCGCGCTGGCGATGGAGGCGATCCCGCGGATCTCCCGCGCGCAGTCGATGGACGCGCTGTCCTCGCAGTCCAACGTCGCCGGCTACCGCGCCGCGCTGCTGGGCGCGGAGGGGATGGGGCGCTTCTACCCGATGCTGATGACCGCCGCCGGCACGATCCCCCCGGCGAAGGTGCTCGTGCTCGGCGCCGGCGTCGCCGGTTTGCAGGCGATCGCCACCGCCAAACGGCTCGGCGCGCGCACCACCGGCTACGACGTGCGCCCGGAGGTGGCCGAGCAGGTGCGCTCGCTCGGCGCCGGGTGGCTCGACCTCGGTGTTGAGGCCGCCGGGGAGGGCGGGTATGCGCGCGAGCTCACCGAGGAGGAGCGTGCGCGCCAGCAGCAGGCGCTGACGGAGGCGATCAAGGGCTTCGACGTGGTGATCACCACCGCTCTGGTGCCCGGGCGCCCCGCCCCGAAGCTCGTCACCGAGGATGCCGTGCGGGGGATGCGCGCCGGCTCGGTGGTTGTCGATCTCGCCGGCGAGGCGGGCGGCAACTGCGAGCTCACCGAGCCGGGGCAGACGGTGGTGCGCCATGAGGTGACGATCATGGCGCCGCTCAACCTCCCCGCCACGCTCCCCGAGCACGCCTCGGCGCTGTTCGCGCGCAACGTGCTCGCGCTCTTGGAACTGCTCGTGGACGAGGAGGGCAAGCTGCAGCTCGACTTCGACGATGAGATCGTGCGGGGCGCGTGCATCGTGCGCGAGGGGGAGATCGTGAACCCTGGCGCCAAGGCCGCGGTGGAGGCCGCCGCATGATTCTCGCCAGCGTCCTCACCACCAACCTCGCGATCCTCGTGCTCGCCGGCTTCATCGGCTTCGTGGTGATCTCCAAGGTGCCCAACACGCTGCACACGCCGCTGATGTCGGGCACCAACGCGATCCACGGGATCGTGCTGCTCGGCGGCCTGCTGCTGCTCGGCCTCGGCGAATTGGACGCGCTTAGCAAGGCGCTGCTGGTGGTCGCGGTGGCGTTCGGCACGATCAACATCGTCGGCGGCTTCCTCGTGACCGACCGGATGCTCGAGATGTTCAAGTCCAAGCCCAAGCCGCCCCCGGCGAAGGGCGAGGTCGAGCAGGCAGCGGGCGGCGGAGGCAAAGGCCCCGCCGGCGGGGCGGGCGGCGCCGGGACCAGCGGCGACGGCGCGGGAGGCGGCTCGTGATCCACCCGCCCCTCGCCACCTCCTTCCTCCAGAGCGAAGACTTCATCTACGTCCTCTATATCGTCGCCTTCGCGCTGTTCATCCAGGGGCTGCGCGGACTCTCGGGGCCGACCACCGCGGTGCGCGGCAACCGCACCGCCGCGGTGGGGATGGCGATCGCGGTGATCGCGACGCTGCTCAACCCCGGCGAGGGCAACTGGGGGTTGATCGCGCTCGGGATCGCGCTCGGCGCCGCCGTCGGCATCCCCGCGGCGCGCAACGTGAAGATGACCGCGATGCCGCAGATGGTGGCGCTCTTCAACGGCGTCGGCGGTGGCGCGGTGGCGCTGATCGCGTGGGTGGAGTTCCGCCACTACGGCTCCACCTACGGCTCGCACTCGGCGCATCTGACCGGCGAAACCGGCACGCTCACGATCACCGCGGGCGGCCCGCCCACGTACGTGGCGATCTTCTCGGTGTTCGCC
>DATMMB010000214.1:0-3477 GCA_035569895.1 Solirubrobacteraceae bacterium
GCGGCGCTCTCTTCGCCGCCCGTCAGCTTCGGCCCCTGCTGCGACCACGTCGAGCCCGAGCGCGCGAACACCCACGCCGCACCCGCGCCTTCGCCGTCGTCGCGGCCGCCGATCAGCGCCGTATCGCCGTCGCCCGACAGCGCCACGCTCCAGCCGAAGCCGCCGGCGGCGCTCTCTTCGCCGCCCGTCAGCTTCGGCCCCTGCTGCGACCACGTCGAGCCCGAGCGCGCGAACACCCACGCCGCACCCGCGTCGTTGCGATCGACGAAGCCGCCGATCAGCGCCGTATCGCCGTCGGCCGACAGCGCCACGCTGCGCCCAAACCAGGCGCTGCCCACCTCGCCTTCGCCGGTGAGCTTCGCCTGCTCGGTCCACGTCGAGCCCGAGCGCACGTACACCCACACCGCCCCCTCGCCGCCTTCGTCGTTGGGGGCACCCACCAGCGCGGTGTCCCCGTTCGCCGACAGCGCCACGCTGTCGCCGAGATGGCCTTCCCCGACCTCGCCAACCCCGGTGAGCTTGCCCCCCTGCGCGGGCCACGTTTCGCCGGCGTGGGCGTACGCCCACGCCGCCCCCGCCCCGGCGCCATCGCCTGGCGCGCCCACCAGCGCCTCTTCGCCGTCGGCCGACAGCGCCACGCCGTGGCCGAAGCGTCCGGCCCCGGACTCTTCGGCACCGGTGAGCTTTCCCCCCTGCTGCACGAGCGGCGCCGTTTCACCGGCGAAGCCGGGGGCGGACAGCACAGCGAGCAGCGCCGGCGCCAGCACCGCGCCTACGATCGCGGCGCGCCGCGTGGATTTCTTCACAATGAGCCTCATTCCGATCGTCGCCGGTCCGCACCGCCACCGCGAGAGTGAGCGACCGTGAGGAGCAACGAACGCTGATCTAACCCCACGCGGCGCGATCGGCTCCCATGATTCACAAGATTTTCACAGGTTTTTCGCGCCGTGCGCCCACCCTCCGAGAGAGCGTCGCCACGGCGGCAAGCGCGCGTTCGTACACCGCGCCGACCGCGGCTGTGTGGTGCTCCAGGGAGAACTCGCGCTCGACGCGGCGGCGCCCAGCGGCGCCCAGCTCGCGCCGACGCTCGGGGCCGAGCTCTACCATGCGCGAGATCGCGCGCGCCCACGCCGCCGGGTCGCGCGGGCGCACCAGGAAGCCCTCGCGGCCGTCGCACACGATCTCGGGCGGCCCCCCCACCGAGGTCGCGAGGACGGGAACGCCGAGCGCCATCGCCTCGATCAGCGCGCGCCCGAACGGCTCCTCCCAGGAGGGCAGCAGCAGCGCGTCGAGCGCACGCACGAGCTCCGGCACGTCGCCGCGCTCGCCGAGGAACGAGACGCGCTCGCCGAGGCCGGCATCGGCGACCTGGGCCCGCAGCTGTGCGAGGTGGGCGCGGTTGTCGAAGCGGGTGGCGCGGGCGGTGAACTTCGCCGCGCCGATCAGCAACAGGTGGGCGTCGACTCCCTGCGCGCACAGCATCCGCAGCGCCTCGATCGCCGTGTCCTGGCCCTTCCACGGGCTGAGCTGCGCAACCACCCCCAGCAGCAACGCGCGCTCCCCGGCGGCGCCCAGCCGTGCGCGGGCCTGCGCGCGATCGATCCGCGCCGGGTCGAAGCGCGCGAGATCGACGGGGTTGTGCACCACCTCCACGCGGGCGCCCGGCGCGAGCGCGAGCACAGAGGTGGCGGTGTGGCGCGAGTTGGCGACGATCGTGCTCGCCGACGCCGCGATCAGGCGCATGGTCGCGCGCGAGACGGCGCCCGGCGGCAGGCAGTCGCGCACGTGCACCACCGTCGCCGCCGGCGCCGGCCGCGCCAGCGCCAGCACGATCCCCGCACGGATCGAGTTGGCGTGCACCAGCGAGGCGCGCTCGTCGCGGGCGATGCGGCGCACCTGCAGGCCGGCGGCGCTCAGCTCGGCGAGCGCGCGGGGGGTGTGCAGCGGGTGCAGCCGCAGGCTGCCGGCGGTGCCGACGATCTTCGCCGTCGGCACGCTGAGCCCCCGCGTCGCCGCCGCGAGCGGACCCTCGGGAGCGGCCAGGCTGGGACGCACGCCGGGCGGCGGCGCGCCGAGCAGGCTGAGCAGCGAATGCTCGGCGCCGCTGATCGCGGCGGTGTGGTTGACGTACACGACCCTCATTGCCCCAGCTGCTCCAGCAGCACCGCTTCCACGCGCTCGGCGATCGCCGGCCAGGCGAAGCGTTGCGCCCGCCGCGCGCCGGCCGCGCCGAGGCGCCGCGCGAGCGCGGGGTCGAGCAGCAGCGTGACGATCGCGTCGGCGACGGCGCGCGGATCGGCGGGATCGACGAGCAGCCCGCTCTCCCCCGCGGCGACCGCGTCGAGCGCGCCGCCGACGTTGCCGGCGACCACCGGCTTGCCGCAGGCGGCGGCCTCGAGGTAGACGATCCCGAAGCCCTCGCCCGCGAGACCGCCGCCGGGCAGGCGGCTGGGCATCGCCAGCAGATGAGCGCGCCGCAGCCACTCCTCGCGCCGGCGATCATCGACCGCGCCGAGAAAGCGCACCGCGTCGGCGACGCCCCGCGCCCCCGCGCGCGCTTGCAGCTCGCCGCGCAGCGGACCGTCGCCGATCACCACCCACTCCACGTCCGGCACCCGCGCTCGCACGGCGGGGAGCGCCTCGATCAGCACGTCGTGGCCCTTGTAGCGGTCCTCCAGGCGCGCGACCGTCACGAACGTCGGGCGCGCCGCCGGCAGTGGCGCGGGGTCGGCGGGCAGGTCGACGCCGGGCGGGAGCAGTCGCACGTCGGCGGCGGTCGCGCCGGTCGCCGCGATCAGATCGGCGGTGTAGGCGCTGATCGCGATCGACACGCGCGCGCGCTTCGCCGCGAACGCCGCCAGTCGGGCGCGGCGGGGGATCTCCTTGGCGTAGAAGTACTGCACCGTCGGCGCACCGAGCGCACGAGCGACGACAGCGGCGGCGGGGCTCGCGACGATGTGCATGCTGAGCGTCGCGTGCGGCCGGAAGGATGCCGCCTCGCGCAGCGCGGCCGCGTTGAGCGCGAGGTTGCGGACGGCGAGTGGGCGCACGGGCGCGGTGACGCGGCGGGTCGTTGTCGCGTCAGCGCGGTCACGAGACGCGGGTCGTCGGCGCTCGCCGACACCGTCGCACCTCGCCGCGTCGTCGAGCTTCGCGGGGTGCTCGTCGGGCGCAGCGGCGCGGTCGAGCTCCGCGGCGCCGGGCGCATCGAGCGTCACGACGCGGATTTGAAAGCCCCGCAAACCGCCCGCGAGACGGTGGGCAAGCAGCTGAATACCACCGTGCGCCGGCGGGTAATCAGGAGTGATAAGCAGCAACCGCGGCCTGGCCGGCAAGCGTACATACGAACGTCCGTCGCCGCCCATTTGCGTCAAGCATCGTAGCGGCGGCGGCGATCCAACGGGCGAAGGGCGCTCCACATCTCCCCTTCGACGCGCCGCATGTCATTGATCGACACACGCTCATGGCCGCACACTC
>DATMMB010000215.1:0-15377 GCA_035569895.1 Solirubrobacteraceae bacterium
GAGCGCAACCACGAGCCCGGCGAGCGGGTGAGCGCGGCGGCGCTGGAGGCGATGCTGGAGGTGGCGCTCGCGCTGCCGGCGGCGGTGGCGGCCTCGACGCAGGAGTAGGCGCGCGGAGGGCGAAATGCCCTGCCGTGAGCACCGCCGCCGCGCCCGCCGCCGACATCGAGAGCCTGTCGCTCGACTTTCTCGCCTACCTTGAGTTGGAGCGGGGGCTGTCGCGCAACACGCTGGAGGCCTACCGCGTCGATTTGCTGCAGTTCGGCGAGTTTCTGCGCCGCCGCGGGCTCGGTGCGCTCGACGCCGCCCACGGCGATCTCGCTGCGTTCCTCTCGGAGTTGGCCGCGGGCGGCGCGGACCGTCCCGCGGTGGCGCCCGCCACCTTGCAGCGCAAGGCGGCGTGCCTGCGCTCCTTCTACCGCCATCTGCGCCGCGAGGGGGTGCTGGAGCGCGATCCGACCGCCGAGCTGCGCGGGCCGCCGCGGCTGCAGCGCCTGCCGGTGGTGCTCACGCGCGAGGAGGTGGCGCTGCTGCTGCGCCAGCCCGCCGGCGTCGACCCGCTCGCGCTGCGCGACCGGGCGTTGCTGGAGACGATGTACGCGTGCGGGCTGCGCGCCTCGGAGACGATCGCGCTGCAGCTCGGCGACGTCGATCTCGAGGAGGGGATGCTGCGCGCGCGCGGCAAGGGCGACAAGGAGCGGATCGTCCCCGTCGGGCGGGCTGCCGTCGCCGCGCTGCGCGTGTGGTGCGAGCGTGGCCGGCCCGCGCTGGCGGCGGCCGCCGCAAAGGCTGCGACTCCGCCGAGCGCATTGCTGCTCAACCACCGTGGCCGGCCGCTGACGCGCCAGGGCCTCTACAAGATCGTGCAGTCGCACGCGCGCGCGGCCGGACTGGCGGAGCGGATGAGCCCGCACACGCTGCGCCACACGTTCGCCACCCACCTGCTCGCCGGCGGCTGCGATCTGCGCTCGGTGCAGGACATGCTCGGCCACGCCGACCTTGCCACCACGCAGATCTACACCCACCTCTCCGCCGAGCGGCTGAAGGGCGTGTACTTCGAGGCTCACCCGCGCGCGCAGCGGTAGGCAGCATAAGCTGGGCGCACCTTGCCCGAGCTCCCCGAGGTCGAGACGATCCGCCGCCAGCTGGCGCCGCTCGTGGAGGGCCGGCGGCTGCTGCGCGTGGAGATCCTCGACCCGCGCTGGTCGCGCCCGCTCGCCCCACGGGAGCTTGAGGATGCGCTCACGGGGCGCCGGGTGGAGCGCCTGCGGCGGCGGGGCAAGTACCTGCTGTGGGAGCTCTCCGGCGAGGCGTTCCTCGCGCAGCATCTGCGCATGACCGCCGCGATCCTGTGCGAGCCAAAGCCTGAGCCGGCGCACGTGCGCGTGCGGATCGCGCTGGGCGCGCCCAGCCGCCAGCGCGGCGACCAAACGCGAGCGCCGTGTGCCGCTCGTGCCGCTCGCGCGCCGCACTCGCCCGCTCCGCGACGCCTGCATCTGGTGATCGTCGACCCGCGCCGCTTCGGCACCGGCGAGCTGCTGCTCGGAGAGGACGCGATGGAGCGCTTCTTCGCCGAGCGTCTCGGCATCGAGCCGCTGGATGCGGCGTTCACCGCCGAGCACCTGCGCGCGCTGGCGCGGGGGCGCAGCGCGCCGGTGAAGGCGTTCCTGCTGGACCAGCGGCGGATCGCGGGCGTCGGCAACATCTACGCCGACGAGGCGCTGTTCCGCGCCGGCGTGCATCCGCTGCGCCCCGCGGGAGGGCTGACGCTCGCTCAGTGGGAGCGCGTGCGCGCCGGGACGATCGAGGCGCTGCAAGAAGGGATCGACGCGCGCGGCGCGAGCATCGACGACTTCAGGCACGTGGACGGCGTGCGCGGCTCCTTTCAAGACCGCTTTCTCGTGCACCGCCGCGCCGGGCGGCCGTGCCCGCGGTGCGGCACGACGATCGTCAAGCTGGTGGTGGGGGGGCGCGGCACGTACGTGTGCGAGCGCTGCCAGCCGCGCCCGCGCGGGGTCGTCCGCGTGGAGGCGGGCGGCCGCGCGCCCGGGGGTCGGGTTCGTGCCCGTGAGGCATAGGCTGCGCCGAGGCTGTGCGCGCGCGGGGACTCAGGCCGCCAGCAGCTCGTCCAACAGCCCGCTCTCGGCGGCGGCCCGCAGCTCGTTGAAGCCCCCGACCAGGCGCCCGTCGATGAGCACCTGGGGGAAGGTCATCATCCCGGTGTTGGCGGCGAGCTCCACGCGGCCCTCGGGATTCTTGGCGAGGTTGACCTCGGCGAACTCGACGCCGCGAGAGCGCAAAAGGCCCTTCACGCGCGCGCAGTAGGCGCAGGGCTCGGTGGTGTAGACGGTGATCCCGCTCATTACTTCAGAAAGTATAGCAGCGGTCACCGAAGTGGTGGCGGAAAAAAAGACACCAACACGCCCGGCTTGACGGCGCCCGTCCGGCGGCGAATCCAAGCCGACCCACGAGCTCCCGACCGGCCCCGACCAAACCGGCCTCGACCAAACCGGCCCCGAAAACACCGAGGGCCCGCACGCAGGCGGGCCCTCGGCAGCGGTCGCTTGACGCGACTACTTCTTCTTTTTCTTGTGCGTCTTCTTGGTCTTCTTGGGCTTCTTCTTGCTGGCTACGTGCGCCTTGCCGGTGGCGCTGCCACTGCTGGTGGTGCTACCCGTGCTGCTGGTAGCGCTGCTGCCGGTGACTGCTCCCGCAAGCGGGGCCACCAACGGCTTGGCGAGCGCCTTCACTTCTTCTTCCCGGCGCGTTTTTTCTTCTTCCGCTTCTTTGGCACGCCTTGCCGATTCGGCTTTTTCTTCGGCTTCGCGTTTTTCGTCGGCCTTTTTGATTTCTTCGGCCGTCGCTTTTTCGCGTTCTTCTTTTGCCTTTTCTTTTTCGTTCTGTCGCGTTTCGGCTTCGTCTTCCCGTTTGATACGGGCTTCTTCAGCCTTGTTTTCACGCGCGGCTTTTTCTTCGGCCGTTTTCTTTTCGGCAGCGGCTTTTTCTTCAGCCGCTTTCTTTTCGTTTGCGGCTTTTTCTTCGGCCGCTTTCTTTTCTTCGGCTGCTTTTTCTTCGGCCGCTTTCTTTTCTTCTTCGGCTTTTACGGAGCCGATGTTGCCAGCGAAGCTGACCTCGTGATCGCGGACGATCTCCTCTTCTTCGTAGCGCACCGTGATGTCGACCGACGGCGAGGTGCTGTTGACCACGTCGATCGCGGCCAGGCCTTCGTCGTTGGTGGTTGCGCACAGCTCGCTGGTGCCTTCGAGGTAGGGGTCGGTCACCCAGCTGTCACCGAGGTAGACGTTGGTGCCCTTGCCCAGCTTTTCGGTGGGGTCGGACAGCCTGTCGCCGTTGGTGGGGTTGCTGAACCCATAGAGCCCAGCTTCCTGCTGTGCGTGGAAGCACACTTCCTCATCGGCGAACGGACGACCGTTGATGTCCTGGGCCTTGGCGACCACGATCCGCACGTTCTGTTCTTCTTTACCGTTGCCCTTCGGGAACGAGAAGAATTCCTTTTCCCACAGTGAGCGGACTTTCTTGACCACCGTGTTCGAGGTCTGCGGGCCGAAATCGACCGGTTGGTACGGGTACAGCACCGTGGCCGAGATCGACGATTCGCCGATGACTTCTTTGTACAGGCCTTTCAGGTCACAGCCGCCGTCGGCATTCTTGACGATCTTGCCCGTTTCGCTTTCGCCTTCGGCTCCACCGAACACCGGGATGTTGTTGAAGTAGAAGTCGCCGCCGGGTGAGTAGGACACGAGCACTTCGCCACGCTCGTCGGTGTAGAACGTTTCATTCAACGGACCACCCGGAGTTTCGTAGTAGCTCGACTCCTCACCGCCGGTCCGCCGCAGGCAGCCGGTCGATTCCCGGGTGCGTTCGCCACTGTGGTGCACCGAGGTCCAGAACGTGTACGGGCCTTCTCCGTTGAGGAACCCGGGGAAGTCGCCGCCTTTTTTGGGCCCATCGATGCCCGACGCCTGCGGCACCGGCCGTTCGGTGGCCGGGATGTAGGCGCTGTAGTAAGGGTTGCTGTTCGAGTAGATTTCAGACTTGGAGGCGCCCGAGAGCTGACCGACGCCGCCCAGTTCGCCTTTGTTCGGCGCGATATCCACGTCGACGCGAATCGCCGGCATCGGCGCGTCGTCGGCGTTGAGGTTGCCGTTGCTGAGCAGCGTTTCGGTGGCCTCTGGGTCGAATGGCCCCACCACGTCCGAGTTCGGGCCTTCGAACGGGCTTCCGTGGATGTCCCACAGATCCGGTTTGGTGCCCGGCGGTTCCAGTTCTTCGGAGCTGGTCGCCAGCGCGCCGGCGAGCGTCGGCCAGCTTTCGGGCAGCGTGTAGCTCGCTGCGGGGAGCACGTTGTGCAGCAGCGAGCCTTCTTCGACCGGGAAGCTGCCCGTCTCCTTGACCTGAACTAGACCACTGTTCGATTCGGGCGTGAATTCGCCGTCGCCCGAGGGGTCGCCCCCGTAGGGCAGCTCGGTCAGTGTCGGCTTGTTGGCGGTCAGCCAGATCACGATGAACTGGTGCGAGTAGACGATCGTCCCCGACGAGTTGGTGACGACCGCCCTGATCCGCGACAGGCCGGGCGCCAGCGACTTGTAGTCGACCTTCACGCAGCCGTCGCCGCTTTCGCCCTGCTGGCTTTCTTTGCTCGGCGCGAAGAACGCTTGCGTGCCCGATTCCTGTTCGGGGATCTCGGCCGCTTCGGGCTTGCCCGACCAGTCCTCCAGGCGGAAGTTGACGAGCTGGCCGCCGGCTTCGCTGGTTTCGATGTGCGGGTCGCACGCCACCAGGCGCACGTGCTCGCCGACCCACGCCACATACGGGATGTTGGCGCTCTGCGGGCCGTCAGATTCCGGTGTGAACGATCCGGGGGGAGCGGCGAGGGCGCCTGCAGAGAGTATGCCGAGGGCAAGCACCGCAGCTCCTATCGCGGATATCAAACCCGCGACGATTTTCCTTATTGCTTGTGGTCGCATGAATGCGGCCTCCTCCTTGGATGGGTGAACTGTGTGCCTGCACTGGCACGAGATGTGAAACGGCAGATGCCACGATGGGCCCACGACGGGGATTCCATCGCGGCGGATGCTATGTGCATCGCGCAGGCTGCGCAATCATCATGTGGGGTAGTCTTTTACCCCGCTCGGGTGGGTAGGCCCGGCGCCACCCCAAACGGTGATTTGGTGCTATTGCCCACCTACACCACCGTGTCGCGATGCTCGGCGTCGGGCGCCGGCGCGGGCGTCTGCTCCCCCACTGTGTGCGTCGCCTGCACGCGGTTGCGCACGCCGAGCTTGGAGTAGATCGTGCGCAGATGAAACTTGACGGTGTTCGAGGAGATCGTGAGCTGGGCGGCGATCTGCTTGTTGCTCATCCCGCAGGACAGCAGCGAGAGGATCTCGCGCTCGCGCGCGCTGAGCGTGGCGAGCGGGTCGCTCCCCTGCGTGGAGATCGCGTGCCACCCAGCGGGCATCACCGCCCGGCCCTCCAAGACGTTGCGCAACGCGAGGATCGTCTCCTCGGCGGTGTCGGATGTCAGCACGACTCCCTCGACTCGCTCTTCGATCGCGCAGCGCACGAGCGCGGGCGTGGCGAGCTCGCAGAGCAGCAGGATCTTCAGCTCGGGGTGGACGAGCTTGATCTCGGCGACCGTGTCGGGGCCGGTGGCGGGGTCGTCGGCGTACACGATCGCGGCCTGCGCGCGGAGCTTGGAGGCGCGCATCGCCGCGAGCAGCTCGCGCCAGCTCGGGTAGATGCCGACCATCCTGCAGCCGCCTTTGGTGAGCATCCACGCGAGCGCCTCGGCGACGAGTGTCTCGGCGCCCCCGACGATCGCGATCCTTGGCTCAGGCGCCGCCGCCACCGGCGATCTGCGCGTACTGGTTGGCGGCTTCGACGCGGTTGCGCACTCCCAGCCGCGAGTACAGGGCCCGGATGTGAAACTTGATCGTGTTGGGGCTGAGATCGAGATCGAGCGCGATCTCCTCGTTGCGCCGCCCGGTGGCGATCAGCGCCAGGATCTGGCGGTGGCGCCGGCTTAACGCCGCGGCGCCCGAGTGGGATGGGAGCGACCGCTGCCACCCCGCCGGGAGCACCGTGCGCCCGGTGGCGGTGTAGGCGAGCGCCGCGAGGATGTCGGCGGTGGAGTAGCTCTTCAGCAGCACGCCGCCGGCGCGGTGCTCGATCGCGCAGCGAACGATCTCCTCGCTGGTCGATCTGCAGAGCAGCACCACCCGCGGCCCCCCCGGCGCGGCGTGCAGCCGCTTGAGCGCGGCGGCGCACTCGCCGTGTCCACCGTCGCCGTCGAGCAGGAGCACCGCGGGAGGCGCTGCGAAGCTCGCCGCCATGAACTCCTCCGCGCACGCGAACGTGCCGAGGACGTGCAGCCCGTCCTGCGCGGTGAGCAGGCTGGCGGTGGCGTCGCGCAGCAGGCGCTGTCCGCCGATCAGCACGATCGCGATCGCCGGGCGGGGGCGCTCGAGCTCCAGGTGCGCGCGCCACGCGGCTGGCACGGCGGCGAGATCCTCGTCCGGGCGGATAGCCGCCTCGGCGGGCAGGCTGGCGTGGTCGTGGGGACCCGATACCTCGGCGGGCAGGCCGGCGTGACCATCCGATATCTGGGCGGGCGGGCGGGTGTGGTTGTGCGGACCCGATACGTTGGCGGGCAGGCCGGCGTGGTCGTCGCGCGCGCCGGGCGACAGCTCGCTGGGTGGGCGGGTGGAGGGGTGGTTGCGTAGGCCGATGGAGACCTGCGCACGCGGGTCGCGGGAATCCGCGGACGCTTGACGGCGCCGTCGGGTTGGCGACGGAGGCCCGGACAGAACGTCCGGCCCTGGCGAGCGTTCGATTGTCTCGTGTCCCATTCCCTTTCTCCAAGCGGCAAAGCGCGCCTCCGTGCGCTACCGCCCGCCCTTCGCGGTCAACATCCGCCCAGTCCCACGCGGCGCCAGTCAAAACGATCCGGCGGTCGGGCATCGGTCTAGACGGTTGTGTTAGTCGGAATGTACCACGAAAAAAACGAAAACGTGTTGTCTTCGCGTAGATTTCATTGGTCGGCAGAGTTTTGTGCTCGTGCATCCACCAGCTCCCGATGGCGCGGGGCGGCCGCGCGCGGGATGGTGGCGGCCGCACGCGGACCAGTCGAAATCCCCCGAGAGGGCGCCTACACTCGCCGAGATGGCGGGACCGCTCGAGACCGAGGCAGTGGTGCTGCGTTCAATCCGCTACGGCGAGGCCGACCGGATTCTGCATGTGTACACGCCCGGGCGCGGGCGCGTGGGCGCGATCGCCAAGGGCGTGCGGCGCGCCCGCAGCCGTTTCGGGGGGCGGCTGGAGCCGTTCTTTCGCCTGCAGCTGCAGCTGCACGAGGGCCGCGGCGAGCTGCTGACGGTGACCGGCGCGCACACGATCGAGGGCTACCCGCAGCTGCGCGTGGATGCGGGCGCGCTCGATGCGGCGGCGCGCGCGTGCGACGCGGTGGGAAGGCTGTTCGAGACATCCGAGCCACACCCGAACGTGTTCAACCTGCTGTGCCGCAGGCTGCACCTGCTGGACGGGCGCCCCGATGCAGCCACCCGCGCGGCGGGGCTGCAGTTCCGCCTGAAGCTGCTGCACGCGGCGGGGTATGCGCCGCAGCTCGGCGCCTGCGCGCAGTGCGGCGAGCGCGAGCACCTCATCGGCTTCTCCGGCGCCGCCGGCGGCGTGGTGTGTGGCGCCTGTGAGGCGGGGTCGTTCGCCCTGCGGGCGGACGCGCACGGCTTCATGACTGCGGCGCTCGCGCGGCCGCTCGCCAAGACCCCGACGGCACCGGAGCGCGCGCTCGGCCAGGTGGAGCGCGCGATCTCCGAGACGCTCGAGCACCACGCCCACCTGCGGCTGATGCCGGCCGGGGGGCGCGCTGGCTGAGCGCCCGCGGCGGTGGCCTATGGGCGCGGGCTGGGACGGCGTGCTGGCGGTCGGGTGCGATGGTGGTGTCGCGGTGCGCCGGTGTTCCTCGCGCGACGGTGGCAACGCCAATTGCCGGTATCGTGCTGGCCGTGGACGAGGGGTTGCCGATCGCCTACCAACTGCTTGATGACGGCGTACCCGTGCTGGCATCCGATGGCACCCCCGTGGGGACCGTGATGTGCGTGCTGGTTGCCCTCGAGGAGGATGTCTTCCACGGGCTCCTGATCACAACCTCCAACCACGGCGTCCGCTTCGTCGAGGCGGCCCTGATCGCATCGATTCACGAACGCGGCTGCGACCTGAGCATCGACGCGGTCGCCGCCGGGGGTCTTCCCGAGCCGGAGCACAAGGCGCCCGTATACAGCGAGGAGCCCGACAAGCAGCAGCGGTGGCACCATTGGGTCCACCGCATCACCGGGCGCGGCGACTGGAATCGGGAGCGCTGAAGGCCCGCCTGCGGCTGGGATCGCCGTGGGTGGTGCCACAATCGAGCGATGGGCGCCGTAGCGCACGAGCAGACCGTGGCGGCGGCTTTCGCGGCGTGCCGCCAGGAGATCGAGGAGTTGACGCTTTCGCCACTCGCGGCGCGCTCCTACCCACCGAGACGCGCGCGCGAGGAGGCCGACTGCTCGCTGCGAACCCCGTTTCAGCGCGACCGCGACCGGATCGTGCACTGCAAGGCGTTTCGCCGGCTGAAGCACAAGACACAGGTGTTTGTGGCACCCGAGGGCGACCACTACCGCACGCGCCTGACGCACACGCTCGAGGTGACGGGCATCTCGCGGGCGGTGGCGAGGGCGCTGGGTCTCAACGAGGATCTCGTCGAGGCGATCGGGATGGGCCACGACCTCGGACACCCGCCGTTCGGGCACATCGGCGAGGAGGTGCTGGACGCCTGCATGCGCGAGCGCTTCGGCGGGGGGTTTCGCCACTACGAGCACTCGCTGCGGGTGGTGGAACGCCTCGAACCGGCGCCGAAGGGCGAGGGGCCGCTGGTGGGGGCGGGGCTCAACTTGACCGAGCAGGTGCGCGACGGGATCGCCAGGCACTCCAGCCGCGCGCCCCAGCCGGCGACGCTGGAGGGAAGGATCGTGCGGGTGATGGACCGCGTTGCGTACATCAACCACGACATCGACGACGCGCTGCGCGCCGGCGTGCTGCGCGAGCGCGACCTGCCGGCGCAGCCGCTCGCAACGCTGGGTCGCACCGGCTCGCGGCGGATCGACGCGCTGGTGCATGACATGGTGGAGCACTCCGCGCGTGCCGGGGAGATCGTGCAGGGGGAGGAGGCGACGCACGCGATGGGGCAGCTGCGCGAGTTCATGTTCGAGCGCGTGTACCTCGGAGCGGAGGTGCGCGCCGAGCGCGAGCGCATCGAAGGGGTGGTGAGAACGCTGTGGGAGCATTACGTCGCGCACCCCGAGCTGCTGCCCGACGCCTCGCCCGAGAGCGGGCTGGCGGAGCGCGTCACCGACTACATCGCGGGGATGACCGATCGCTACTGCATCAGGGCGTACACCGACCTGCAGGTGCCGCGCGCGTTCGCGAGGTAGGGGAGGGAAGGGGAAGGGGAGGAGGGGGAGGATGCCCGCCCGCACCCTCGCCCGCCGGGGCCGCTGTGGCGGGGAGCGCGCCGCCGCCGGGTCGGGGCCGCAGGCAGTACCGTAGCCTGGTAGATGCCCCGCTACACACAGTCCTCCAAGGAACGGGTGCGCGACGCGGTGGACTTCGTCGAGCTGGTGTCGGCGCGCACGGACTTGCGCCGCGCCGGGCCGAGCGCGTATGAGGGGCTGTGCCCGTTCCACGACGAGCGCACCCCTTCGTTCGGGATCGACCCCGCGCGCAAGCTGTACTACTGCTTCGGCTGTCAGGCGAAGGGGGACGTGTTCACGTTCGTGCGGGAGACCGAGAACCTCGACTTCACCGGGGCGCTCGAGCTGCTGGCGGACCGCTGCGGGGTGGAGCTCGAGCGCGAGGCGGAGGACCCGGGCGAGGCCGAGCGCCGTCGCGAGCGCGAGCGGTTGCTGGAGCTGCTCGCGCGCACCGCCGCCTACTACGAACGCTGCCTGTGGGAGTCGAGCGAGGCGGCGCGGGCGCGCGCGTACCTGGAGGGACGCGGGTTGCGCGAGGAGACGCTGCGGGCGTTCGGCGTGGGGTATGCGCCGAGCGCGTGGGATCGCGTGCTGCTGGCGTCGCGCAGGGGCGGGTACTCCGAGCGGGAGCTGTACGCGACCGGCCTCGCGCAGCGTTCGGCGAGCGAGCAAGGGCGCGTGTATGACCGCTTCCGCGCGCGGATCATGTTCCCGCTCGCCGACATGCGCGGGCGCGTGCTCGGCTTCGGCGCGCGCGCGCTGCGCGACGAGCAGAAACCGAAGTACCTGAACACCTCCGACAACGACCTCTACCACAAGGGCCGCCATCTGTACGGCGCCGATCTCGCCCGCGCCCATGCCGCCAAGGCGGGCAGCGCGATCCTGTGCGAGGGGTACACCGACGTGATCGCGCTGCACCAAGCGGGGATCCGCAACGCGGTGGGGCTGATGGGCACCGCGCTCACCCCCGAGCAGGTGGGGGGGCTCGCGCGGCTGGCGCCGACGGTGCTGCTGGCGCTCGACGCCGACGGCGCCGGCCAGGAGGCGATGCTGCGCGCCGCGACGCTCGCCGCCAAACGCAAGCTCGAGCTGCGCGTGATCGCGCTGCCGGCGGGCGCCGACCCGGCGGAGCTGCTGCAGCGAGAGGGGCCGGCGGCGATCGAGCGGGCGATCGGCGAGGCGGTGCCGTTCGTGCGCTTCCGCGTCGAGCGCATCCTCGAGGGCGGCGACCACGGCAGCGCCGAGGGGCGCGAACGGATGCTGGCGGAGCTGCGGGGCGTGTTCGCCGTGCTGCCGCAGGGCACCACGCGGATGGAGCTGACCAGGATCGTGTCCGAGCGATTGGACCTGCCGCAGAGCCTCGCCGAACGCACGCTCGCGGGCGGCGCGGGCGCGCGGGAGCAAGGAGGCGGGGAGCGCGAGCGGGGCCGCGTGGCGGCGCCGGCGCCGACGCTGACGCGGGTGGCGGCGCGCGGTGAGCGCACCGAGCGGGCGTTCCTCGCCCAGTGCATCGCCGAGCCGCGGGCGGGCGCGCGGGCGCTCGCGGAGCTGGACCCCGACGAGCACTTCACGAGCGACGTGCTGGGCCGCGCCGCCAATCACCTGCGCGAGCACCTCGCCGACCCCGGCGCCGGCCTCTCCGACGAGGATCCGGCGCTGGCGGGGGCGCTGGCGGAGCTGGCGGTGGCGGCCGCCAAAGAGCAGCCCAAGCCGGGGCTGCTGCAGACACAGCGCATGCAGCTAGAGCTCGCGCGCATCGAGCGCCGCATCCGCGCTGCCCGCGCCGCGGGCAGCGGCGAGGTGAGCGACCTCGCGCGGCGGCGCATCGAGGTCAAACGCGAGTTCGAGCAGGCCTACGAGCGCGCTTTGGCGGAGACCGGGGGGTAGCGTACAGTTAGACTCCAGGCACCGATCTGGGGTAGCTCAATCGGCAGAGCATTCGGCTGTTAACCGAAGGGTTGTGGGTTCGAGTCCCACCCCCAGAGCTTCAAGTCGCCACGTGCTGCGGTGTGCAGCTAGTGGCAGCGGCGAGTTGCTCAACCAGCGCGGCAGCAGTTTCGGCGGGGTCGTTTGAAGCCCACCAAGCCGCCAGCTCGCGCGCCCGCGCGCGAATCGCCGGCTCCGCCAGCGCCCGCTCCACCGCCAGCCGCAGCGGCCGCGGCGCGATGAAGCGCCGCGGCAGGCGCACTCCCGCGCCGGCCCAGTCGAGGCGGGCGGCGTTCTCGTTCATGTCGCCCGCCACCGGGCACGCGACGACCGCGCAGCCGCAGGCGAGCGCGCGCGCGAGGGTGCCGTGGCCGGCGTGGCAGACGACGGCGTCGCAGCGGGGCATCGTGCGGGCGTAGGACACCCACTCCACGACGCGGGCGTTCGCGGGCACCGGCAGCGGGCGGAGTGGGAGCCGGCGGTTGTAGGTGGCGAGCACGCGCACGGGCGCGTCGGCGAGGCCGCGCAGCGCGGCGCGCAGGAGGCGATGCTCAGGGTCCTGGGCGGTGGAGGGCGCCACCAGCACGAGCGGATCGTCACCCGGCGGCAGCTCCACGTCGGCGGTGGGGGGCTCCCAGATCAAAGGGCCGACGACGTGCGCGTATGGTGGCCACGTCCGTGGGTACTCCAGTTGGGGGAACGTGCCGACGAGCGCCAGACGCCGGCTGATGCCCCCGTGGACGTGGTCGAGCGGTGGCAGGCGCAGGCGAGCGCGCACGCCGTTGAGGTCGCGCCGGCCGTGCTCCAGCGCCGTGGCGACCGGCCGCGTGGCGCGTTGCCAGAGCGCTCGCCCGAGGGCGGTGCGCGGGAAGCGCGCGCCAATCGAGTAGATCGGGGCGCCCTCCGGGGGGTGGGGGTGGACGTGGGGGATCAGCGTCGCCACCGGGACCCCCTCGCGCTCGGCGGCGAGCGCCGGGGCGAGCGTGAGGATGTCGGCGACCACCGTGTCGGGCTGCAGCTCGCGCACCAGCGGGAGCGTGTCGCGCGTGGCGTGCACCACCGCCTCGTAGAAGTCGAGCGGCCGCGGCCCGTTGGGGAAGACGTGGTACTCGGGAGCGGGCGCGAAGCGCATCCCCTCGTTCTCCACGTGCGCGCGCCAGCGCTCCCACGTTTGCAGCGTCACCTCGTGCCCGCGCGCTGCCAGGGCGCTCCCGAGCGCGATCATCGGGAAGGCGTGGCCGGGGTCGCCGAAGGCGCCGAGCAGGATGCGGCGTGTCACACCCCGGCCAGCTCCGCCACCAGCCGCAGCTGCGTCAGGCGCTCCTCGGCGGTGAACGCGAGCGGGGTGATGCCGAGCGTGCCGACCCCCGCATCGCGGAACACCGCCAGGCGCTCGCGGACGACGTCGGGGGGCCCGACGAGCGAGACGGCGTCGATCAGCGCATCGGGGACCGCCGCCATCGCCTCCTCGCGCTTGCCCTCCAGGTAGAGGTCTTGGATCGTCTGCGCCTGCGCCTCGAAGCCGTAGCGCTGGACGAGGTTGTTGTAGAAGTTCTGCTTGCGCGAGCCCATCCCCCCGACGTAGAGCGCGATGAACGGCCGTGTGGCGTTGCGCGCCGCCTCCAGGTCGTCGGTGACGAACGCGTTGACGGTCGGCGCGATGTCAAAGCCCTCCAGGGAGCGCCCGCCCCGCGCGGTGCCCTCCTCCAAGAGCGGGCGCAGCTCGGAGACGTGCTCGGGGGAGAACAGCGTGGGGATCCACCCGTCGGCGATCTCGCCCGCCAGAGCCGTGTTCTTCGGGCCGATCGCCGCGAGGTAGATCGGGATGCGCTCCTGCACCGGCTTGATCGTGAGCTTCAACGCCTTGCCCTGCCCGTCGGGCAACGGCAGATCGAGCGTCTCGCCGTGGAACTCCACGCGCTCGCGCGCCAGCGCCATGCGCACCACCGCGACGTACTCGCGCGTGCGCTGCAGCTGCTTGGCGAAGCGCTGCCCATGCCACCCTTCGGCGACCTGTGGCCCGGAGGAGCCGATCCCGACGATCATCCGCCCGCCTGAGAGCTGGTCGATCGTGGCGGCGGTCATCGCGGTCATCGCCGCCGAGCGCCCGGGCATCTGGAAGATCCCCGCGCCAAGGCGGATTTTCGAGGTTTGCCCCGCCAGCCACGCGAGCACGGTGGCGGTGTCGGAGCCATACGCCTCCGCCGCCCACACCGAGTCGTAGCCCAGCCGCTCGGCCTCCTGCACGATGCGCAGCTGATCCTCGGAGGTGAGGCCGAGCCCCCAGTAGCCGATGTGAACGCCGAGCTTCATGCGCAAGTTTCCTTTCAGGGGAAGGGGGTTCGTTGCCGGGCGCGACTCCCTGCCCTACGCTGGAGGCGCGCCCGCGGCCGCCGGCTGAAATGGGAGCCCACCCACCCGCCCGCCGCCGGCGAGCGTCGCCCGAGTTCAGTCGTCACCGCGCACACAGCCTATGCCAATACCTTCTCCGATCGCACGCCACCGCCGCGCCCGCACCGTGCGCGAGCTGCGCCTCGCGGTCGAATGCCTGCCGCTCGGCACGCGCGAAGCGATGCTCGCGGGCGTGCGCGAGACCCCCCGGATCATCGTCGGCGCGTACACCGACGGCGAGGGCGGCGTGTGTCCGATGCTCGCCGCCCACCGCCGCGGCGGGCGCACCAACTTCCTTTCGTTCGCCCGCTCCTGGGACCGCTTCACCGGTGTGCGCCGCCGTCGTCCCGCGAGTGCCCGTGAGCTGCACACGTTGATCGCGCTGCTGGAGGGGAGCCTGCTCGACGAGGAACGCGTCGATCTCGGCGGCGTGATCGCTGAGCACGCGGCGCTGCGGCGCAGGCGCGAGCGCGAGCAGGCCGACCCGACCGGCGAGATCGTCGCGCGGCGCCTGCGCGTCCCGCGCTGGATGAGCCGCCGCGAACCAGTGGCGGGATAGCGCTACAGCGCGTCGCCCGGCCGCACGAACATCATCTCCGGCACCACGCACGCGGGGGACACCCGCAGCAGGTAGCGCACCGCCTCGGCGATGTCCTCGGCGCGGATCATCTCCTCGGGTTTGACCTGCTCCTTGATGAAGTCGGTCATCGGCGTGTCCACGAACGCGGGGCACAGCGCCGTCGACTTGATCCCCTCGCCGCCCAGCTCCTTGTTCATCGCTTCGGTCCAGCCGACGACGCCGTGCTTGGAGGCCGAGTACACCGACAGCCACGCCTCCGCGCGCTTGCCGGAGATCGAGGAGGTGTTGACGACGAGCGCGTTTTTGTGCTCGGCGCCCGCCGCCCGCAGCATCTCCACGCATTCGCGGTAGAAGATCACGATCGCGCGCAGGTTGATGTCGAGCTGCATGTCGAGCCGCTTGGTCTGGATGTCCGCCACCGGCGCGCCGATCCCCACGCCGGCGTTGTTGACCAGCACGTCCAGGCGCCCATACCGCTCGCGGTGGGCCGCGACGACCTTCTGGATCTCCTCCTCGTGGGAGACGTTCGCCGGCACCCCGTGCACGTCGAAGCCGGCACCCGCCAGCTCGGCCACAGCGCTCTGCAGCTTCTCCGGCCGCCGCGCCGCCATCGTGACCCCGTGCCCCTCTTCGCCCAGCACCCGCGCGATCGCCAGCCCGATCCCGCTTGACGCTCCCGTGACGATCGCCGCTCGCTCAGCCATCTGCTTCCTTCCCTCGTGGTTGGCTCGACAGGCGCTATCAAACCATCCCGGGGCGCCCAGCGCATCGCAGCCGTTCCCCCCGCCCCGGTTCGCGGCCGTGCTCGAGATCGCTGGTAGCGTCTGCCCTGCCGCGCGGCCACCCGCGCGGGACGGGCCCGTAGCTCAGTTGGTTAGAGCTGCCGACTCATAATCGGTAGGTCCCTGGTTCGAGTCCAGGCGGGCCCACAT
>DATMMB010000216.1:0-8073 GCA_035569895.1 Solirubrobacteraceae bacterium
GAGCCCGACGGACTCACCCCCCGCGCGCATGCGGCTCTCCGCGAGCCTGGCGGACTCATCCCCGGCGCGCATGCGGCTCTCCGCGAGCCGCCGCCCGACGTCGACGACGCCGCCGCGGCCGCGCGCGCGCGCCACGTGTGGGAGCGCTCCGGGCCCGCCCTGCGCACCGTGGCGCTGCTGCGCGCCGGTCGCATCGCGGTCGCGCCCGCCGGCGTGCGCCGCACCCCCACCTACGCCCGCGACTTCGCCCAGCGCCTCTGCGAGCTGCTCGCCCAGGAGTGCGACGGCGTCTTCAACATGGCCGGCCCCACCATCATCGGGCGCCTCGCGCAGACGCGCATGCTCGCGCGCACGTTCGACTGCGAGCCCGACCTCGTGCGCGACGGGCCGCTCGGTCCTTTGCCGCCCAACACCGCGCTCTGCGACCGCCGCGCGAGCTTCGTTCTGGGGCGCCCCGGCGTCGACCCGTTCGGCGGCCTGCGCCTGATGCGCGGCCAGCTGGAGCGGCTGCTCGGCAGCGCCTCGCCGCCATCCGCGCCGCGCACGCCGGAGGTCCTGCCGCTGGTGGGCCAGAGCTAGGCTGAGTCGATGCGCGCGCTCGCCGACACCACGCTGCTGCAGAGCGAGCTCGCGCGCGTGGTCGGCGCCGAGCACGTGCTCTCGCCGGCCGACGGCGCGCCCGGCGCCGCGCGCGCCAACGGCGGCGGCGGCTGGGCGCAGTACCGCCACGACGCGACCCGCGCGCGGGGGCTGAGCGGCGAGCCCGACCTCGTCGTGCGTCCCGGCGACACGGCGGAGGTGGCGGCGGTGCTCGCGCTCTGCTACGAGCGCGACGTGCCCTTGATCCCGCGCGGCGGCGGCACGGGGCTCGCCGGCGGGGCGGTGGCGCTCGGCGGCGGCGTGGTGTGCGCGCTGGAGCGGCTGCGCCGCGTGCGCGAGCTGGAGCCGGCGCTGTGGCGGATGCTGCCGGAGGCCGGCGTCTGCACCCGCCACGTGCAGCGCCTCGCGCGCGAGAACGGCCTCTTCTTCCCGCCCGACCCGGGCGCTTCCGAGCAGTCGCAGATCGGCGGCAACGTCGCCACCAACGCCGGCGGGCCGCACGCGTTCAAGCACGGCGTCACGGGCGACTGGGTGACGGGCCTGGAGGCGGTGATCGCGCCGGGGGAGACGATCGCGATCGGCGGCGCGCAGCGCAAGGATGTCGCCGGCTACGACCTGAAGAGCCTGCTGATCGGCTCGGAGGGGACGCTCGGGATCGTCACAGCGGTGCGCCTGCGGTTGGCGCCGGCGCCCGAGGCGGCGCTGCCGCTGATCGCGTTCTTCGCGACGCGCGAGCAGGGGTGCGCGGCGATCCTCGACGTGCTCGGCGCCGGGATCATGCCGGCGGCGCTCGACTTCCTCGACGGCGAGTCGCTGCGGATGGCCGCCGGCGCGTGGGTGGCGGGCAACGGGCTGCCGCTGCCGCTGCACGCCGAGCTCGTGTTGCTCGCCGAGGTCGACGGCACGCGCGAAGCCGCCCGCGCCGCCCACGCCGAGCTGGCCGCCGTGCTCGGGTCGAGCGCGCTGGAGCTGCGCCGCCCCGACCGCACCGCTCTGTGGGAATGGCGCGACCGCGTGCCCGGCGCGGTGAGCGCGATGCGGGGCGGCAAGGTGAGCGAGGACGTGGTGGTGCCGGTCGAGCGGCTCGCGGAGGCGCTGGCGCGCTTTGAGGAGATCGCCGCGCGGCGCGGGCTGCGCGCGTGCGCGTGGGGCCACGGCGCCGACGGCAACATCCACGCCAACATGCTGGTGGACCCGCGCAGCGACGCCGACCGCGCCGCCGCCGCGGCCGCCGCCGAGGAGCTGTTCGCGCTCGCCGTCGAGCTCGGCGGCTCGATCAGCGGCGAGCACGGCGTCGGCTGGTGCAAGGGCGGCCAGCTCGCGCGCCAGTGGCCGCCGGGGGCCTTGCGCCTGCACGAAGAGATCAAGCGCGCGTTCGATCCAAAGGGCCTTTTGAACCCCGGCAAGAAGCTCGCGCGGCTGCCCTGACCACTCCGGCGGCGGGGGGGTCCGGAGGGGGGCCCGCCCCCCTCCGGCTCCAAGTTGCTCGCGCGGCTGCCCTGAGGTCCTCTCTCGCTGGGGGATGGTCGGGAGGGGCCCGCCCCCTCCCGCTCCAAGTTGCTTGCGCGGCTGCCCTGACCCCGGTCGATCCCCTTTCGACAAGCGGTCTTTCCGACGTTAGCGCTAGTCTGCGCGCCTTGCTGGCAACTAATCAGAAATTGAGGGGCCCGGCTCGCCGGCCTTCGGCCGGCTGCGCCACCCTCATAACGAAAGGGAACCCATGAACAAGACGCAGCTGGTCGACGCGCTGTCTTCGGACAGCGGTCTCTCCAAAGCCGACGCCTCGCGCGCGCTCGAGTCCTTCGTGACCACCGTCGGCAAGACGCTGAAGAAAGGCGACGAGGTCGTGATCACCGGCTTCGGCAAGTTCTCCGTGGTGAAAAGGGCCGCCCGCCAAGGCGTCAACCCGCGCACCGGCGAGAAAGTCAAGATCAAGGCCTCCAAGGCGCCAAAGTTCACCCCAGGAGCGGGCCTCAAGCAGACGGTGCACCCGAAAAAATAGTCGCCGGCGCCCGGGCGAGCGGGCCGAGGGGGGAAAGGGGATGCGGAGCTGACGTGCCGCGCGCGGTGAGTGTCGCCTGCGCGTGGTAGCGTCGCCGCATGCCGCGCGTGCAAGAGCTGCAGCTGCCGACCCTCGACTACACCGACCCGACGCTGCGGGGCGCGCGCTTTCACGAGCGGATGCGGGAGCTGCGCGCCGCCGGCTGGCTGGCGGCCGGCCCGTACGGCTATGCGGTGCTCGACCGCGAGGGCGTCGAGTTCTTCCTGCGCACCCGCTCCGCGGTGTTCCCGGGGATGACGATCGCGGAGATCTTCGACGTCCGCGAAGGGCCCTTGTACGAGGAGATGCGCCGCAACATCCTCCACATCAACGGCGCCGACCACACACGCCTGCGCCGTTTGGTCAACCCATCGCTGTCGCCGCGCGCGGTGGAGCGCTACCGCCCGGTGATGCGCGAGCTGTTGGCGGGGATCTGGAAAGGGATAGAGGGGGTTGGGGACGTTCCCCCGCGAGGAAGCGCGCCCGGCGGCCCAGCCACGCCGGGGGGCGAGGCGAGCGCGCCAGCTAATCCGGCGACACAGCCGCCGGCGGCAACGGCGGCCGCGCTGGCCGAGGCGCCCGCGGCGGGGATGGGGACGGTGACGTGCGAGTTCGTCGGCGCGCTCGCCAAGCCCTACCCCTCGCAGGCGATCGCGCACGTGATGGGTGTGCCCTTGGAGGACGCGGCGAAGCTCCACCACTGGTCGAACTGGATCCAGCGCCAGTTCGACGCGATCTCAATGACCGAGCAGAAACCCGCGATCGAACAGGCGGTCGCCGAGTTCTACGAGTACGCCTGGGAGCTCGTGCGCGCCCGCCGCGAGCAGCCCGGCGACGATCTGATCTCGCTGCTGATAGCAGCCACCGGCGCCGACGAGGACGGCCGCGAGGTGCAGCGGCTGTCCGATGTGGAGTGCGTCAACCTGATCCTCAACCTGCTGATCGGCGGCGTCGACACGACGCAGTCCCAGCTCGCGCACGCGGTCAGGCTGCTCGCCGAACACCCCGACCAGTGGGAGCTGCTCGCGCAGCGCCCGGAGCTAGCCCCGCAGGCGGTGGAGGAGGCGCTGCGCTACGAGCCGATCACCCCCTTCACCGCAAGGATCGTCACCGAGGAGCTCACGTTCCGCGACGTCGTGTTCCCCGCCGGCACAATCGTGATGGTGTGCGCGTTCACCGGCAACCGCGACCTGCCGGGGACGGGCGCCGGGGCGGGGTCGGACGCGGATACCGGGTCGGCCGACGGCGAGCGCGCCGCGGCGGCCGGTGAGGCGATCGCGAGCGAGCGCCCCGACGCGACGGCCGGCGCGGGCGGGGACCTCGATCGCTTCGACATCGCCGTCGAGCGCGACCGCGCCCGCGTGCTGACGTTCGGCGCCGGCGTGCACTTCTGCGTCGGCGCCAACCTCGCGCGCGTGGAGCTGCAGGAGGCGCTCGCGTTCCTCGCGCCGCGGATGCGTGGTTTGGAGCTCGCGGGCGAGCCGGTGTTCGATGGCATCACCGGGATCTACGGTCTCTCAGAGCTGCCGCTGCGCTTCGCCGCCGCGTAGGCGGCCCGCGCACCGCTCACGCACTGCAGCCATCCGGCCGCCGACCCGCGCGCCGGCGGCGCGGACGTGGAACAATTCGGAGGGGGAGCATACCCGGGCTCGGAACGACAGGAGAGCAGATGACGCAACCGATCCCCACCACCGCGTTTGCGGCGCTCGTCGCCGTGTGCCTCGCGGTGGCCGTGTTCGCCGCGGGGGCGTGGGCGGGCGACTATCACGTGTACTCGTGTCGGACGCCCTCCGGGCAGGTTGCGCCTACGGATGGGTGGAGTGCGCCCGCACACCCTTCATATGACATCACGTCTGACACGTGCGAATCTGGCGGTGGACTTATTGCCGCACTTGGTGCTAACGCTACACATCTCGCAGACTCTGAATTCGATAAAGCAACGTGGCAATTCAACGCGCCTGAAAGCGAGACCGTCGTAAGCACGACATTGTGGCGAGCTGGCGACACGCTCGGCGGAACCAATGAAAATGCCTTCTATCTCTTCTGGGTGTCAGGTGCCGCAGACTTGGGTACGAACGCGCATATCTTTGATGAATGCAGCGCTGACCTCGACTGTGCGGGCAAGGGTAATTTTACCGATCCGCTAGCAACAGAAAATCGGCTCGTGGCTCCCGACGAAGCGCTCAACAGTCCATATCTGTCATTGAGCGCGTATTGCGGCGCCTTCGTGAATGAAGTGATGTGCCCCACCAACGAAGGCGACCACATCACCTACGACGCCGAGATCGAGCTATTCGCCGCCGACATAGTCCTCTCCCAACCCAGCGGCCCGACCCCCTCCGACGTGAGCGGCGGGCTCGCCGAAGACCCCACCGTGAACGGCATCAGCGATGTCTCCTTTCACGCGACCGACTTCGGATCGGGCGTGTACGAAGCGATCGTCGCGGTCGACGGCCAGGTGGTGGAACACAGGATCATCGACGAACAGGGCGGGCGCTGCCGCAGCCTCGGCGGCACGAGCGACGGACTCAACGCGTTCTTGTACACCAAGCCGTGCCCGGCCGAAGCCAGCGCCGACCTGTCGCTGAACACGACCGCGTTCACCAACGGGGAGCACCACCTCGTCGTGACCGTCACCGACGCGGCGGGCAACACGGCGACCGTGCTCGACCGCGAGGTCACGGTCGCCAACCCGCCGCCGCCCGGCTGCGAGGCGAACGGGCCGGCGGCGCCGCGGAGCCCCGCCGAAGTGTTCGCGCTCGCCGCCGGCTGGAAGGGTCACGCCAACCCCCACCTGCGCGCCCGCTACGGCGCCCCGCACACACTCGAAGGAGCTATCACCGGCCCGGGCGGGGCGCCGGTGTCGGGAGGGCTGGTCGAAGTCTGCGAGCTGCCGGCTTACAGCGGCGCACCGCTGATCCCGCTCGCCTCGCCGCGCACCGACGCCGCCGGGCGCTGGAGCCTCGCGCTGCCGCGCGACCTGCCGTCCAGCACGCTGAAGATCGCCTACCGCGAGGATCCGCTCGACCTGCTGCCGGTGGCGCTCGACACGCTCACGCTCACCGTCCCCGCCTCGCTGCAGCTGCACGTCGCCGCCCGCCGCGTGCGCGCCGGCGGCGCGATCCGCCTGACCGGCTCCCTGCGCGGCGGCCCGCTGCCGCCGGGCGGCAAGCAACTCGTGCTCGAGGCGCGCTCGCCGCACGGCCCCTGGATCGAGTTCCACGTGATCCGCACCGGCGCCGCCGGGCGCTTTCACTACCGCTACCGCTTCCGCCTCGCCGGCCCCGCCCGCTATCAGTTCCGCGTGCTCAGCGAAGCCGAGGCCGACTTCCCGTTCGCCGCCGGGGCTTCGAACGTGGTGCGGGTGTTCGAGGGGTAGGGCTCGCCGTTCAGCCGCGCGGGCAGATGTAGCGCGGGTGCGCCACCGTGGGGTTGCCGAGCACGACGTACAGGCCGGTGCCGTCGGGGAAGCGCCCGCAGGGGCGCGGGCTCGCGCGCGTGACCGGGCGGCGCAGTAGGTAGGCGTCGCTCGGCGTGAGCTGCCGTTCGGTGAGCCCGGCCGGGACAGGGAGCTGGGCGAGCTCCGCGAGGCGTTCCAGCCCGCCCGGCTGGAAGAACAGCTTGTCGGCCGAGGCTCGGTCGAGCTCGAGCGCTTGCACGCCTTTGCGGTGCAGCGCGAGCAGGACGTGCAGCAGCATCGCGCGCGGCGCGCCGGTGATTTCGGGGTGCAGCTGCAGCTCGGTTTCGAGCGACAGCGGAGCCGTGCGCGCGTAGATCTCGGGATGACGGCCGGGGCAGATGAAGGTGTAGGTCTCGAACGGCTTCACCGGGCTGCCCAGCTCGACGTACACGTCCTGACCGTCGGGCCGGCGCTGGCAGGGCGGCGGGTCGCCCGCGCCGGGGACGTGCAGCAGCATGAAGCCGTCGTGCGGGCCGAGCGCGCCCGGATCGTAGACGGCGGTCGCGGGCAGCCCGGCCTGCTCGGCGCGCACCGTCAGGCCGAAGGTGCTGAAGGTGATCTGGTTGGTGGCGGTGCTGCCAGCGTCGAAGGTGATCGTCTTCACCCCCGCCCGCTTCAGCGCGCGCATCAGCGCGAGGATGTCGCCTTCGCGCTTGGGGCCGCCGCGCACGTACCCTTCGGGCGAGTAGAGCGTGAGCTGGCGGGTGGCGATCTGGCTGTCCGCGGGCGCGCCGGGCAGCGCCACGCGCACGGTGCGCCCGATACCGATCGACACGCCGAGGAAGTCGGCGACCAGCACGAGCACAAGCGCAGCCGTCGCGATCGCGCCCACGCGGGGCCGCGCCAGCGCGATCCAGCCGGTCGCCAGCACCGCTACGAACACGAGCGCGGCCAGCGTGAAGCGGGCGTCCTTGTGGCGGATCAAGGTGATCCCCAGCCAGGAGACGAACAGGCCGGCGAGCAGCTCCGGCGCGAGGTTCTGCGGCTCCCAGCGGCGCACGCAGCTGACGATCGCGACCGCCACGCCGGTCGCGAGGGAGATCGCCAGCGGCGCCAGCAGCTGGATGTTGAGCGCCGCCCAGAAGTACCACAGCAAGCTGGCGCGGGAGAGCAACGCGGGCGCCGCCTGTTCGGAGCCCGCCGCGCCTGTCCCACCCTGGCCTTCGACGAGGCCATTGAGCTGCTGCAGATGATCGACATACCACGGCAGCGAGATCGCGGCGGCGAGCGCAAGGAACAGCAGCAGCCCGCGCCAGTTGCGCCACCCGCCGCGCGCCAGCGCCACCGCCGCGGGACCGGCGAGGAAGATCACGCTCGTCGACTTCGTCATCATCGCCAGCCCCACCACCACGCCGGCGAGCGCGGCGACGCCGGTGCGCTCGAAGCGCCGCGAGGCGAGGATCGCCCACACCCCGGCGGCGACCATCGCCGCCTGCTGCGGGTCGAGCATGAACATGTGCATCTGCGAGACGAACATCGGCGTGCCGAGCGCGAACAGCCCCGCAAGCAGCCCTGCGCGCGGCCCGTACGCGAGCTTCCCCACGCCGTAGCAGCTGAGCGCGAGCAACGGCACGAACACGAGGTTGGCGGCGAGGATCACCGCCATCGGGCTCCTGCCGGCGACGAACACCGCGAGCGCGCCGATGACGTGCCCGAGCGGCGGGTAGGTGTTGAATTCGGTGAACCACGTGGTGAAGTCGCCGCTCGCAAGCTGGTCGTGGATGCCAAAGGCGAGCAGCGTGTGCAGCCCGTCGTCGGAGGCCTGCACCTGGTCGTCCCGCGTCAGCCACCACACGGTCGTCGCGACGAACACGACCACGCCGGCGAGCAGCAGCCACAGCTCGGGCGAAACCCTGCCGCTGCGCTGCTCCTCGCGGCCACCGGCGATCGACCCGGACTGTCGTGGCGGAACGTCTGTCGGTGCGCGCGCGGCGATGCCCGGCAACCTATCGCACCCTTCCTGGCATCATCG
>DATMMB010000217.1:0-2152 GCA_035569895.1 Solirubrobacteraceae bacterium
AGCCCTCGTCGGGATGGGTGGCGACGTTCACCGAACCCTGCAGATCGCCGCTGGCGAGCGGCGCGGCGAACGGCGGCATGTGTTCGCCGGGCGCCAGCCCCGCGAGGCCGTTGGAGGGGGTGAGAATCGTGTTGATCGTGATCGCCACGAGGATCATGATCGCGAGCAGCCCCACCCAGCGACCGTAGCGGGTGCTGGACAGCACCCCGGCGCCGGGTCGGCCGCCGGGGAGCTCCGCCGAGCGGGGCGACCGTCGCCATCTCCGCCCGGCCGTGGAGCGGGCGGGGCGCCCGGGACGCGGGGCCGGCGACGGAGGCGGGTCAGGCCGGCTCATGACCGGGGCGCCGCCGCCCCACCAGCCGCGGCGGTCGCACTCGCCGCGCGAGCTCGCCGGGCTCGGCGAGCACCAGCGCGGCGGGCAGCGCGACGAACACGCCGAGCAGCGAGACGGAGAGGTCGACCAGCGTGACGACGCCGAACTCGCGCAGCATCGCGATTTCGGAGAGCACCAGCACGCCGAAGCCGGCGATCGCGGTGACCCCTGAGGCGGCGACTGCCGCGCCGGTGCGGGCGTAGGTGTGACGCAGCGCCTGCGCCAGCGGCACGCCAGCGACCGATTCGGGGGACACTCGCTGCGCTCCCATCCCCGAATCGGCCAGCTCCGCGCGCAGGCGCTCGGAGAGCAGCACGCTGAACTCGGTGGAGATCGCGATCACGAGCGCGCTGAGTGTCACCGACATTGGGTTGAGCGGCACCCTGATGACGAACACCACGAGCCCCGACCAGCCGGTGGCAAGCAGCACCGGCAACAGCGGCGCGAGCGCCCGTCGGCGGTTGCCGCGGAAGGCGATCAGCAGCACCAGCGCGGCCGCCGCGATCCCCGCGAGCAGCATCAGCGCGCGCCGCCACGGCGAGGCAACCAAAGCGCCCGACTGCGCGGCGAGCACGGGCAGGCCGACCAACTGGACGCTCACTCCGCGCGGCGGGTGCAGCGCGGCGCGCATCGCTTCGATCACCCGCTGCTGTTCGTCGAGGGGCATCAGGCGGATCCCGAACGCGAGCGTCGCGTGGCGGCGGTCGGCGGTGATCGCGTTCTGGGAGAGGTAGGGCGGGATCGCGTGCAGCAGGGCGTTTACCTCGGCGGCGGTGAGCAGCGGCTTGCCGGTGTTTGCGGACCCGGGGGATTTGGAGGAGGAGGGGCGGGGTTCGCCGGTGGCCGTCCCGAGCGCCCCCCCTTCGAACAGCGTCGGCAGCGAGAAGGCGGGACACAGCCGCGCGGCGCCGCAGCCTCGCGTCGAGCTGTAGCCGAAGCGCGCGAGCACCGCCTTCTGGTAGGCGCTCATCCATTCGATCGTCTTGGGCGTCGCGACATCCGCCCCCGACACCATCAAATCGATCTCGCCGCCAACTCCCGAGACGCGCTCGAGCGCATCGAGGTTGCGCAGCGAGGACATGCTCTGGGGCACCAGCTTTTCGAGGTTGGTGTTCACGCGCGTCTGCGTGTCCAGCCCCCATCCCAGCGCCGCCAGCGCGAGGCCAACGCCGATCACGCGGCCGGGGTTGCGCACCGAATAGCCGAGCGCCGTGGCGGACGCAAAGCGGGTGAGCGGGTTGTCGCGCAGCAGCTCCTGCGCGCCGCGCCAAGAGACGGCGAGCCGGGGGCCGGCGAGACGTACGCCGGCGCGCGCGCGAGCGCCGGCCGATGGACGGGCATACGCCACCGCACGATCGCCGCGATCGCCACCGCGTGCCGCCGCATCCTCGCCATCCGCCGTCACACCGCGGTGTCCCTGCGCCAACCCACCATCCCCGCCCGCCAACCCACCATCCACGCCCGCCAACCCACCATCCACGCCCGCCGCCGCAGCCCCACGCCGGCCGCGGCGATCCGCCAGCGCGAGCACCGCCGCGCCGAACGTGAACGCGCACAACAGCGCGATCGCGATGCCACCCACCAGCAGCAGCGCAAAGCCGCGCACGGTGGGCACCGGCGAGAGCGTCATCACCAGCAACGCGCCGGCGCCAGCCGCCGCGGCGGCGAGCAGCGTCGGCCCGACGGCCGCGGCGGCCGTGCGGATCGCACTCGCGGCGTCGGGCGCCCCCGCCGCGCGGGCCTCGTGCACGCGCGATTGGAACTGGATCGCGTAGTCGA
>DATMMB010000218.1:0-23814 GCA_035569895.1 Solirubrobacteraceae bacterium
TCCATTGGACCATGCGCTGTGTCCGAGCGTGCGCGAGAACCGCGGACGGAGTGGCCCGGCCCCGAATGTGGCGAGGTCCGACTCGGAGAGCTGGCTCGCGATCACTTGGAGAACTTCCGGGTGGGCGAAGACGAGTTGGCCCTCGTCTTCGCAGGCGATCACGGCCACAGTGTCCTCGCCGCATTTCCAGCAGCGCTGGGGGAGGCCTGCGATTGGCAGGACCGGGTCACCGTCTGACGGGAGCAGGGTCAGCCAGCGGGCAAACGGCTCGACATCGAGGTCGTTGGGCACGTACCAAGACCGTGCATCGCGGTCCCATCGCGCACCAAGAGCCTTCGCTTGGTCCTTGTCGGGGAACGGCACGTCCAGGTAGAGCTTCTCTTTGCTCGGGTCGTCTCTCGTCGCCATCAGGCGTCTTGCGTCTGTGTCGGTGGGGCTAGGGCGCATCCGTTGCGCACGGCGGCGCGTCTGAGATCCTCGTCCCAGCTTACGAGCGTGATCGCATCGCCGACCGACAGCGCGCTGGCGAGATGAACGGCGTCGTAGCCGCGCAAGGCGAACTTCTCAGCGAGTTCGCCGGCGTAGCGTGCGAGCTGTGCGTCGACGCCGATGAGCGCCAGTTCCGCGTGCAGCGACTCGAAGTCCTCCAGTGCGCGCGTATGCGCGGCGGCGGCGAACCGCGCGCCGCGCCGCGCAGCCGCGAGCGCCGCACGGCCCTCGGGGTAGGCGAGGATGCTCGAGGCTCCAGGATGCGGAGTCGCCCACAGTTCGCTCGCCAGCTCGGACCCTTCCTCGGCGATCACGAGCTTGACGAGCGCCGACGTGTCGAAGTAGAGGATCAGCGGCGCTGCTCGGCGACTAGCTCGGAAACCAGGCCACGCGCCTTCACCCGTGCGCGCCGCGCGGCTCGCGGACGGTCCGGCGGTGTCACGAGACCACGCCGCACAAGGTCCTGCAGCGGATCGCTCCCTTCGACCGCGGAGAGACGGGCAATCGGTCGTCCGCGGCGTGTGACCAACACCTCCGCGCCGTCCTCCACGCGCTCCAGGTGCTCGCTCAGACGATCGTGTAGCGCACGCACACCGACCTCGTAGGTTTGCGCTTGTAGCGTCATAAGCGCATTCTAGCAGCTACATAGGGGCTGCGTCGCTCTCGCGGTTGTCTCAGTTGGACGCCAGATGCGGGGGATGGAAGGGCCGAAGTTCTTGCGCGGCCAGCGTCGGCTCTCCAAAAAGGCCAGCCGTTGAGCCGGGATGAGGCGGGCTGGCTCAGCATCCGAGGCCGGCCTGTCCGCCGAGGTCTGCGATGGGACGCCGTCCGCGACCCGACCGCAGTGACCGCAACTCCCAGGTGACGGTTCGATCAGTGAAGCTGGGCGATGAAGGTGTAGATGACCATGAGGCTGACGAGGACGACGAAAACTCGCAGGGCCCACAGTCCGGCTGTGGCTTGTGCGCCGAGCCGGGCTCGCGGTACGGGCCGGGAGGTTGCCGCCACGAACTGGTCGCGCTCCAGGTGCAAGATCAACTCGTCCTCGAAGCGCTCCTGCGGCTGCAAATCCTGCTCTCGGATGCCGGAGTCCTGGCGTGCGTCGTTGATGACGAGCGCTTGTGTCTTCATGAGCCGATGAGGTGGATGGTCTGGAGGAAGGAATCGATGCCGTAGGCGGCTCCGCAGAGTCCGACGAACGCGATGACCGTGATCCCGATCGCGTTGGTCGAGCGCTTGTTCACCCACGAGCCCATCAGCCCCCTGTCGTTGGCGAGCATGACCATGAAGACCAGGCTGACGGGCAGCAGCACGGTCGCGAGCACGTTGGCGTTGAGCGCGATCGAGAGCAGCGGCGCACCGGGGATGAGGATGACGACCGCGGCGAGCAGCGCGACCCCGATGTTCGCGGCGTAGAACACGGCGGCGCTGCGCGGCGAGCTGTTGAAGCTGTGAGAGACCCCGACGCATTCTCCGGCGGCGTAGGCGGTGCTGGCGGAGATCGTGAGGATCGCGACTGCTCCGGCCTCGATCAATCCGAGCGCGAACACGGCGCCGACGGCGCTGCCGGCGACGTGCCCCAGCGCCGCGGGGAACCCGGCGCCCGCGAATCCCTGGATACCAGCTATGACCTGATGCCCACCCACCCGCAGCGCTGCCCCGGCGATCAGCGCCCCGACCCCGAAGATCGCGGCCAGCACCGCGCCGACCGCGGTGTCGTAGCGGCCGTGCTTGATGTCGCGGGGAGTCATGCCCTTGTCGGCGCTGGCGCTCTGCTGGAAGAAGATCATCCACGGCGTGACCGTGGCACCGATCGTGGAGGCCAAGAGCAGCAGCAGCGTGTTGAAGCTCCCGCCGGGGAACGGGCTGAAGTCGAAGGACCGGACGACGGCTCCCACGTGGGGCTTGACCAGGATCGCGGCCAGCAGGAACAGGCCGTTGAAGAGGGCCATGCCGAGCACGATCCGCTCCCAGCGCCAATAGCGCCCGCCGCTGAGCGTGAACAGGACCAGCGTCAGTCCAAGCGCGACGGCGACACCGGAGCTGAGGTGAAAGTAGGCCAGCCCGACGCGGATGGAGATGAGCTCGGCGACGAGGGTCACGAGGTTGGTGAGGGTGAGATCGCCGGCGCCGAACCAGCCCCACACTCTTCCGTAGCGCTGCAGGACAAGCTCGCCGTAGCCGCGGTGTGTGACCGCGCCGACGCGCATGCACATCTCCTGGCAGATGTACGCCATCGCGAACAGGAGCGGGATGAACGGGACGAAGAACCCGAGCCCGTACTGCGCGCCGTCGGCGGCGTAGGCGATCATGCTGGGGCCGTCGTTCTCCCCTAGCATGGCAAGGATTCCAGGGCCGACGAGCAGCCACAGAAGCCGCCAGCGCTTGCTGTGTCCGCGAGCGTGATGAACGCGCGAGCGGTCCCACGACCGTGCCACGTCCTCCGCGGTCAGCGGCGGCAGGGCAAGGCCGGGAGACGTGGCGGCTTCAGCGGCCATCGCCCGGCTCCTTGCAGGTACGAGCTCGGTGCTTCTGAGCGCTCTGATCGAGCTCGACGCGCATCGCGCAGGCGAGTTGGCCGCCGATCGCGTGCTCGCGCTCTCCGAAGCGCACGAACAGCGGGCCGCCGAAGGGCTGGCGCTCGCGGACCACAAAGCGGTCTCCCGGCGAGATCCCGCAGCCGGCGAGATAGCGCAGCATCTCCGGGTCGGAGTCCGAGATGCGCACGAAGACCCCCTCCTCACCATCCTTGAGGCTCTCCATGCTGTGCGTCGAGCGCTCGTCGAGCTCCAGGGCTGCGTTGGGGATCGGGTCGCCGTGGGGGTCCACCGTGGGGTGCCCGAGCTTCGCCGCGATCAACTCCTCGAGATCCTCGGAGAGCACATGCTCGAGGATCTCGGCCTCGGCGTGAACCCGATCCCACGGCATCCCCAGCGCATCGGCAAGGAAGCTCTCAAGCAGCCGATGGTGGCGGATCACCTCCAGCGCAAGACGCCGTCCGCCGTCGGTGAGGCGCACGCCCCGGTAGGGGACATGAGCCGTGAGGCCCAGGTCGTCGAGCTTCTTGAGCATTGCCGAGACAGAGCCCGGCGTGATACCCAACCGTTCGGCCAGAGCAGTGGTAGACACCGGCTCATCGCTGCGCGACTGCAAAGCGAAGATAGCCTTCGAGTAGTCCTCGACCGCCGGCGAACGCGACATCTCTTTGGTAGGCATGCAAAGAGAGTATGGCAAACCAAAACTTTAGTCAAGGGTCTTCAGAAACCAAAAGCCATACTGGGCTAAGCGGGGCTAGGCGCCACTACCATGAGCCCAACAATGACTCTGAGCGCGGCGACGGGCGGTTGAAAACCCAACTCCATCAAAGCCGGGACAGATCCCAACTCCATCGAAGCCGACGCAGGGTCACCTGATCTTAGGTTGCGGTGTGGACTACGACATCGGCGATGTCTGGGACCTGGAGGCGCAGCTCCTCCTCGAGCTCGCTGCCTAGCTGGTGAGCATCGACCAGGGAGATCTCTGGGCTGACGCCGAGCGTGAGAAAGATGACGCGGCCGGCCTCGGTGCGAAGCAGCTTTGTCCCGCGTGGCTCCTTGCCGGTCCGCTCACTGACTATGCGCTTGATCTCCCGTATCGTGTCGAGGTCCGTGTTCGTGGTGGCTGGCTTGGCGCTCAGCGGGCGCTCTAGGGGCTCCAGGTGTGTCTGTACCTCGCTGACGCCGGGGCGGGCGCGGATCGCTTGCTCGATGCGCTCAGTGACCGCGAGCGCTGCTTGTAGGGCGAGATCGGCGGGGAGCTTCAGATGCAAGGAGACGCTGGCTGACCCGTCGTTCTCGAAGATCGTGATGTCGTGTGCTTCCTTGACCAGCGGCTCGGCTAGCGCGATCGCGAGTACCCGGTCGCGGAGGTCGAGGCCGCTGCGGCGAGGCTCGACGTGGACCACGACATCGCTGCCGGGCAGCTCGGTCTCGATCGCCGCCTCGATCAGGTTCGCGGCCTGGTGGCCCTCGACCACCGCCGCGGCGGGCGCGACGGCGACGATGACATCCGCGAAGTAACGTCCGGCGGACTCGCGCAGCCGCAGCCGCACCAGTTCGATGTCGGGTTCCAAGCGCGCGAGCGCGCGCTCGGCTGCCTCTCTGGCCTCGGCTGGCGTGCGGTCCATCAGCACGTTTGCGTTCTCCGCGATCAGCCGTGCCGCAGCGGCGAGGATGATCGCGGCTATGACGAGCGCGGCACTCGCGTCGCCTCGAGCGAACCCGGCACGCACGAGCAGCAACCCGATCAGGACAGCTACCGAGCCAGCCAGGTCCCCGGCGAAGTGAAACCCGTTCGCGCGCAGGGCGGGGCTCCCGTAGCGCCGTGCGGTGCGCAAGGAGATGACAGTGCGTGCGAGGTCCACCGCCAGCGCGATCGCGATGACCACGAACACGTACCAATGGGTGTCAGGCGTGCCGCCCGGACTGACCAGGTGTCTGATCGCCTCGACCGCCACGACCAGGCCGCCTGCCAGCAGGATGCCAGCCTCCCCAAGCGCCCCAAGGTTCTCGGCACGGCCATGCCCGTAGGGGTGCTCGGGGTCCGCGGGCTGGCGGCCCAACCGCACAGCGAAGAACGTCAGGATCGCGGCGAGGACATCCCCGCTTGACTCGATCCCGGCCGAGATCAACGCCAGACTGCCGGCTATCAAGCCCACTCCGAGCTTCAGGATCACCAACAAGCTGGCAGCGACGATCGACGCGAGCGTCGTCCGTCGCTGCACCGCCACCTGCTCGCTGCCGGCGGGCTGCACCATCAGCTCAGCGGCCCATCGTTGGGCTCGTGCGGGCCTGCTCGCCCCAAAGAGTGGCGACCGTCTCGCCCTCGCCGTCTGCAATCCATCTGATCTCAGTCATGTTCGTCCGTCCTCTCTGTCGCTTTGTGCATTACAGACGTAGAAGCAATGCACCGTCGGGGAGGCGGACGGCGTCGCGTTCCAGCGACAACGAGGGTCTATGTTGCCGGCACGTCGGAGGGGGTCACGGTGGTCACGGGCAGACCCGTGCCCGACACCTTGCTCGGAAGGTCGAGCTTCAACCATCGCGACAGTCGTGTGGGCAGTGTTGAGATGATCACCTCGTCGAAGCCGTGCCGGTTGATCGCATCATGCACCGCTGCGCCCGGGTCGGGGGCACCCACGATGCCCTCGACCGGGCCCCCGGCGGCCTCGCTCAGCAGGGGCAGAGCGTGATCTATCACAGCGTTGGCCTCGCCGGAGCCCTGGTCCTCGGGGTCGACGATCTTGTGCAGGCCGTGGGTTGCGTTTGGGACGAGCAGCGTGAACGTGCACGGCCCACGTTGCGCTCGCTCTCGCACCGCGTCGAGCAGAGGTTGTGTGGCGGCAGTCTTGTGGGCTACCACAAGTACACGGATGGGGGTCTCAGAGGACTCCACGGTCGGGAGCTCCCTTCTCGGTGGTTGGTTCTGATGATCGCACTTGCGCGCGCGCAGCGCCAGGTGTTGGGCACAGACCTGCTTCGCTGTCGCGGCCGTCGGAGCGCTCGGCGTCGACTCCGGTGTCGTCCTGCGCGAAGCCCGTCACCCACATCCGTGGTAGCTCCGCACCGGCCGCTCGGCGATTCAGGCGGTCATGATCCACTCGATCTGGTTCTGCCAGATCCCGAGCGAAGACGGATGACGCGTCGGGAAGTCGCTCATGTCCAACACGGTCGTGGCGAACATCGCGGGTTTCGGCCGGCGGTTACACAGCACGACCCGGGGCTTCATGAAGGCCCCGTGTGTGGTATAAATTGGAGGTGGAAGGGAGCGGGTAACTGCCCTTTTGCCCGGCGAGTGGTTCGGGAGATCGTGATCCAACGATCGAGTCATCCGATCAAGCTGGGGGCTACGCCGCCGCGATGACGATTGCCGTGCTGGCTGGGACGGGCTTTGTAGCGATGCTGGCGGTCGTGCTGGCCTGGGCTGGCGTCGCTAAGATCAGGCGTCCTGAGCCTGCTCAGCGTGCGCTGGCGGCTCTGGGAGCGCCCGCGACGGTCGGGCTGACCCGCGCGCTGGCGATCGCCGAGCTCGGTATCGCCGTCTTGGCGCTTGTCGCGCCTGCCGACGTTGCGGGTATCGTCCTGGCTGGGCTATTCGGGTGCTTGACCTTGACAGTTGGGCTGCTGGCCCGCAAGGGGCACGACGCCGGCTGTGGCTGTTTCGGGGAGGGACGCGAGCAGCCCCCGGGTCGCGTGCACGTCCTCGTGAACTTGGCAGCCGCGGTCGGCGCCAGCGTGGTGGCGGTCCAGTCGCCGCCGAGCCTGGCCGAGCTTGCACGGACCGACGTCGGCGATGCGATCGTGGTGCTGGGGCTGGCATGCAGTGGCGTCATCATTTGGCGGGTTGCTTTCGCGGGCCGCGAGGCTCCGGCGGCGGGGCGCCCGAGCGATCGTCTGGTGAGCGCCTCGGCTACATTCCTCGAGGAGCACGTCTCGCGGCGATCCGCGATCGTGCGGATCGCGGTGGCGGGCTCGGCGTTCTGCATCGCGCCGGTGCGCTACCTGCTCTACCCCGGCTCTGCGCTCGCGGTGATCGTTCCGTCCAGTTGCGGTGGTGGGGAGTGCACCGACGGCTACACCGCGTTCTGCTGCGAGATCAATAAAGGTCTCAACGAATGCCCGTCCGGGACCTTTCCCGGAGGTTGGTGGATGTGCACCGACTACCGCGGCCGCCAGTTGTGCGCCAGCCAGGGCGTGCGCTACTACGTGGACTGTAACGCCCTTCCCGGGCGTCCGTTCCCCAGGGGCTGCGTATGCGCGAACAACAGCTGCGACAACCGCCGTGTGAACTGCAACATCTTCCGCTACGGACAGTGCAACACGCACATCGCGGGCACCACCGCAGTGGTCTGTCGGATGGTCACCTGCCAGAATCCCGGTTCGATACCGGCGCTCAACTGCAGCTCCTCAGTCGCCGTTGACGACGCCGTGTGTGCCCACGAGGCCGCGTGTCTGCAGGCACCCGCACTCGAGCTTGCTGGCGCCGGAGGAGTCTGAGCGTGACGACCGGCGGTCGGCTGGTGGAGGCACCGGCAACGTTCGCCGGGCTTTGCTCGACTGTAAGCACTGTCATCGCCACATCCACGGCGCCATCAACCCGGCAAACGTTGGCTGACACGCCACTAGCACGTCGTGGCCCGGGACTGCCTGCGCTCTGGCTCTTGGCGGAGCGCTCGCGCTCACGACGGTGACATGTCTCACTTCGGCAGCGTGCGGCGTAGGGTTCGCGTGTCGTCAGCTCGTCGCCGCGTAAGCCCGGTGCTGTCGAAGTAATCGAGAAACGCCTTGGCGTCCGCACGGGAGACGCCCAGCTCGTCGCGCAGCCTCGGCAGGGAAACGTGACCCTCAGCTTGGATGATCGCCGTCAGGCGAGCCGCCGCCACGACGACCGCGGCGGCGTGCGCGTGCCGTCGGTGGGCGAGCCGCACGGCAAGCCCGTGGGCGCGAAGCTCGGCGAGGTCGCCTGTCGCTCGCGCGCCGAGGAGCCGGTCGGGGGAGGGGCGCAAGCCCTCCTCTCGAAGCCTATCCGCCAGCGCGAGCGCTCCCGGCGAGAGCGGCGCAAGCGGCGCCGGTGTTGCGACGGAGCTGTTCTCGGCGGCGTCGGTCGCGGTGTTGGAAGCTGGTGCGTGCGGCGGCTCGCCCGCAAGCAGCCTGCGAAGCGCTTGGATCGGGGCGCCTGCTGCGGTGTGACGGCGCGCGAGTGGGTCGATGACCAGCGCGCCTCCGAGGGTGTCTCGGTGCGAGGCATCGCGGATCACGACCCGCTCGCCGGAGCGTGCGAGCAGCGGCGCCTGGCAGCGCAGTTGCGCGAGACGTGCCTCGCCGAGTAGCACGATGCGCGCGAGCGTCGAGCGGGTTCCGTGGTGCACCTGCACCCGCCACGAGCTCGCTTGAACCTGTGCGTGGACGGGCTCGAAGTCGAGCTGCACGTCTAGGATGTGAGACGCCCTGACCGCGCCATGCGAGGCGAGCGTGTCGCCGCGCGAGACCTGCGAGCGTGACACTCGTGCGAGGTTGACCGCCACGCGCTGACCGGCCAAAGCCTGCTCATGCGGCTCGCCGTGGACCTGCACCGATCGCGTCCGCACCTCGATGCCATTTGGGTGCAGCACGAGCTTGTCGCCGGCTGTGAGCGCTCCCGAGGACAGCGTTCCGGTCACAACCGTGCCGATACCCGTGAGAGTAAAGGATCTGTCGATGTGCATGACGACCGGGCCCTCGCTGGAGGCACGGCTCTTCAGGCGTGCGGTCGCGCGGTCCAGTGCGGCGAAGAGGCCGGTCAGGTTGCTGGCCGATTGGGCGCAGCAGGCGACGATCTCGGCGCCTGGCATGAGCCGCGTCGCCTGGTCGATAGCAGCCAGTGGGTCGGCGAGGTCGGTCTTGGTGATCGCGACCACCCCGGTGGTGACGCCGAGCGAGCGCAGCACCCTGGCGTGCTCATACGTTTGCTGCCTGGCCCCTTCGTCGGCGGCTATGACCATCAGGTAGCAGTCGATCCCGGTTGCGCCGGCAACCATCGTACGCAGGAAGCGCTCGTGGCCGGGCACGTCGACTACGGACATGCGCCGGCCCGATGGGAGCGTGAGCTGGGCGTAGCCGAGCTCGATTGACATACCGCGTGAGCGCTCCTCGGGCAGGCGGTCGGTGTTGGTGCCCGTCAGCGCTGCCACCAGCGCAGTCTTGCCGTGGTCGACATGACCAGCCGTGCCGAGCGTGAGCGGCGTGGCCGCGCCTAGCGCACCCGCGCCACGCACTCGCCAGCCATTGTCGCCTCGGAATTGCTGAGCGTCCGTGCGTTGAGCAGAACCCGGCCCGCGTGGATGCGCGCGAGCAACGCCGGGTCACCTGCACGCAGCTTTGCCGCGAGCGGGCCGGGACCGTCCGATCCGGCGTCGAGCGCCACTGCCGGGCCGGGGAGCTCGCACATCGGCAGCGCTCCACCGCCGACTCGTGATATGTCCTGCACGATCTCACCACCTGTCGTCTCGGCGAGACGGCGCGTGCGCTCGGCGAGCTGCTCGGGGTTGGTGTCGAGCATCGCCAGGACAGGGATCTCGCGGCGCGCGAGCGCCGGATCGCGGTGCAGCAGCAGGGTCGCCTCGAGTCCCGCCAGGCACAGCTTGTCGATCCGCAGCGCGCGCGCCAGCGGGCTTCGGCGGCAGGCATCTATCGCGGCCGCGGCACCGATCAGGATCCCTGCCTGGGGGCCGCCGAGGAGCTTGTCACCTGAAAAGCACGTGAGCGTTGCTCCGGACTGCAGCGACTCACGAGCGGTGGGCTCGCCCGCGAGGGATGAGATCCCGCCCGCCCGATCGCCCGCGAGCACTCCGGAGCCGATGTCATCTATGACTGGCACCCCCAGCGAAGTCAGCTCGCCCAGCGCGGGGCGCTCGACGAACCCGCTCATCTGGAAGTTCGACTGGTGCACCCGCAGGATGGCGCCCGTGCGTTCGCCGATCACGGCGGCGTAGTCGCGTGCTCGCGTGCGGTTGGTGGTTCCGATCTCGACCAAGATCGAGCCGGACTGGCGCACGATCTCGGGAATCCGGAAACCCCCGCCGATCTCGATCAGCTCACCTCGAGAGACGATCACCTCATGTCCGGGGCCTGCGAGGGCGCTCACCGCGAGCAGCGCGGCGGCGGCGCCGTTGTTGACAACAAGCGCATCCTGCGCGCTGGTGAGCTCACAGAGCAGCGCCTCGGTCCGCTGACCGCGGCGCGATCGCTCACCCCTGGCGAGGCTCATCTCGAGGTTGCTGTACCCTGCTGCGGCCGCTGCGACCGCCGTGCGTACCGAGGGTGCCAGGGGCGCTCGGCCCAGGTTGGTGTGCACGATCACGCCCGTCGCATTCAGAACCCGCGTCAACGATGGCCGCAGACGGCCGCGCGCGCTCGCCACCAGGTCGACCTCGGCCCCGCCGTCGCCGGCCGTCAGGATCTCCTCGCGCCGCGCGTCAAGCTCGACGCGAGCGACTGCCCGCGCGAGCCGATCGACCGATGGCAGGGCACGCAGGCTGTTGTTGGTGTGGTTGGCCATCGCGGGATTCTCGCTGACCGACGGAACGGCGAAGGAGTCGAACCTTCCCACCGCGGGGCTGCCGCGGCTCACCGGCTTTGAAGGCCGGGTGGGGCACCAGCCCCGGCCGTTCCCCGGAAGTCCCGCGTGGCGGGTCAACGCACGTCGATGATACCCGCGGGTCCATTGGCGAGTCGCCCGAAGACGTGACCCGGCACTTTGCTCGCGCGATCTGCGGGGACGGCGGCGATCAGTCCCCCCGAGGTCGTCGCGTCCGCCAGCAGCCAGCGCCGCCACCGCGCGATATCCGGGCTGAAGCTCGTGAACGTCGCTGCCCATTCGGCCACTCGACGGGTGCCGCCGGAGATCGCTGCCTCGCTGGCGAGCAGCTCTGCGACACCGGGCAGCGCGGGCACCGCTTCGGCGCTCACCTGGGCACAGAGGCCGCTCTCACGCGCAATCGCGTGCAGGTGCCCGAGCAGCCCGAAGCCGGTCACGTCCGCGGCCGCATGCGCGCCGGCCTTCAGCGCGCACGCACTGGCAGCTCGATTGAGCGTGCGCATGACCTCGACGGCTCGCGCGAGCAGCTCCGGCGGCACCTCTGCATGCTTGGCCATCGTTGCGATCGCTCCAGTTCCAAGGGGCTTCGTCAGGACAAGCGCATCACCGTCCTGGCCCCCGCTGTTGGCGAGCATGTGGCCGGGGTGGATGGTGCCGGTAACCGCCAGCCCGAACTTCGGCTCAGGGTCCTCGATCGAATGCCCGCCCACAAGCGGCGTCTGCGCCTCGCTGAGAACCTCGAGCGCACCATCGAGGATGGACCTCAGAATCCCGCCGCCGAGGCGCTCGAGCGGAAACGCCAAGATGCTCAACGCCGACAGCGGCGTGCCGCCCATCGCGTACACGTCCGACAGCGCGTTCGCGGCGGCGATCGCCCCGAAGGCGTGCGGATCGTCGACGATCGGCGTGAAGAAGTCGACTGTCTGCACGAGCGCGAGATCGTCGCTGAGCCTGATCACGGCGGCGTCGTCGGCCGTGTCGATCCCGACCAGGACGCGCTCGTCGCGCGGCAGCTGCAGATCGGCAAGCAGCGCGTGCAGGTCGGCGGCGGGAACCTTGCAGCCACAGCCGGCGCCCCGCGAGAGCGAGGTCAGCCGTGGAGAAGCCGTCGTCGTGGTGGTGTTCATCGCGTCTCGCAGGGACACCGGAGGCTACACGCCCTCCACCACCAAGACGCATGTACTACTCTGCGCTGCGCACGCATGAGGCTGGCACGCGCAATCGTCGCCTCGGTCGCCGCGCTCACACTCTGCGCCACCGCCCCGGGCGAGACCCTCGCACACTCGCGTGTGCGTGCACGCACACGCGAGTCCTCGGCGGCCACCGCGCTGGACGCCCGTGTCACAGGCACCTTTGCGATGCTCGCGCGCGTCACCGCCGCAAAGCACGTACGTGGCGAGCGCGTCGGCCAGTCGCTGACACGGCGCTGGCTGATCTCCCCGCAGTCATGCGCGCAGAGCGTCTGCCAGGCGCTCGAGCTGAATCGCGAACGCAGCGCCGGCATCGACGAATCGCTGACGTTGCAGCGTGTGGCCGTCGGCACCTACGTGGGCGGGAGCAGCTTCTACGTCGCGCTGCGCTGCAAACACAGAACCTACCCGCACGGCAGTCGAGCGCCTTACCGCATCACGCTCACCATCAGCGGCACCGTGAGCGTGCAGGGAATCGCGTTCGCTCGAATGATCACTGCCACCTACCAAAACACCGAGCGCTCCGACAGCACTCCGTGCGTGCTCGGTCCAAGCCACGATGCGGCGCGCTACACCGGCAGCGCGACATCCGCGATCCCTTCCCCGCCGGTCGCGTCGTTCGCGACGCAGGCGAATGGTGCAACCGACAGCGCCTCCTTCACAGACACTTCCACCCCGGCTCCGGGGGGCGCGCCGATCGTCTCGACCCAGTGGGGCTTCGGCGACCCAGCCTCCGGCGCGAGTGACAGCTCGACCGAAGCAGCCCCGTCGCATCAGTTCTCAGCGCCCGGCGTCTACACGGTCACGCTCACCGTCACCGACGAAAACGGCCTCTCCTCGACCAGCACGCAGTCCGTGACTGTGCCCGGTCCTTCGCAGGCGGCGGACCACTTCGCTAGCGCCTGAACTGGAGGGTGGCAAGCACGCCGCTGAGCTCCCTGGCCAGCAGCTCGGGACCCTTGGACGCCGGGCGGATCACGGCATACAGGCAGAACGGCCGGCCCGACTCGGTGAAGAAGCGCTGGCAGCCGAGCTGTCCGGCGCGCGTGACCTGGAGCTGAGCCGGCCCGAAATCGTGTGCCTTCAGCGCCCCGGGACGCCCCGGGGCGGCGAACAGGCCCACCCCAGCTCGCAACAGCGCGTCGGTGCGGTACTCCACGAGCGCGGAAAACGCGTCATCGGGGCGCATCCGGCCCGTCGCCGCCGCACCGAAGTCGCCATCCTTCGGCGACAGGACGAACGTCGCCACATGCAAAACCGGAGCCGCGCCGTCGCGGTGAAAGATCCGCGCCTCCCACCCTTGCCGAGCATCGATCGAAAGGCCATGGGCGGTGACTCTCATACGATCCACACCATCACGAGCGCCGCCGCCAGCAGCAACTCGAGCACCGGCGTCGCGCGACGCACGTAGGGCTCGTTCGCGCCAAGCACGCGGTGCAGCTCGAGTAGGCTCTTGCTGTCGCGCGCCCTGCGCGCGGGCAGGAGCGACATCGCTCTGACGAGGCCGAACACGGCGCCGATCGCCGCGCCGATCGCCGGATCGCCGCACAAGAAGACGACCGCCCCGGTCGCGTAGATTGCCGCGGAGGTAACGATCGTCGCGACGCCCACACCGAGCTGGGCACCGAACGCGACGCCATAGACCCAGCCACGGTAACGGGTCATCCAATCCTCGTTGACCTGTCGCCGGGTGCTCGGAAGGCGCCCGCGCAGCGGCGTCGCGTCGCACAAGAACGCGATCCCGAGCACCACCAGCAGAGCGATCGTACGCCAAGCCTGCCCCCTTGGGAGCAGCGAGCCGAGCGCCGCCACGCTCGCGCCCGCGGCCGCGCCGGCGCCGATCGCGCCGATCGCGAACGCCGTCGCGGTCACCTGCCATGAAAATCCGCGGCTCCGCTCACCGAGCGGAGTGATGCTGGCCAGCATCGACTGGCCTCAGGGCGACCACGCCGCACGAATGGCGCCGAGGATCGCCAGCAGACAACCGACAACCGCAAAGCCCAGCCCACTCATGCCCGCTCACCCAGGCCCGGCGGGTTGCCGGCGGGATAGAGGCTCGGATGACCTGCGGTGATGCCAGCCGCGGCGAGCGCCTGCTCGGCTTGCCCAGCGCGCTCGCTCGTGGTACGCGCACGCGAGTGAGTTTCCGTGGCCGAGCTCGAAGTATCGGACGCGGCCTGCTGGACCATCGAGACGATCTGCTCCCAGCTCGCCGCCGTTCCCCGGCCCGCGATCCGCCCCGAGTCCCCATCGACGAGCACGAAATGCGGCGACGCCGGCACGGAATAATCATGCCAAGCCGCGGTTGACATCAACACCTCTCGTGTGCGCGGCGCCAGCTCACGCAGGCCCGTCACGCTCTCTTCCTCCGGGCCCTTCGTGACAATCACAAGCCGAGCGTCGGCGGGAATCCGAGCACCCTGGCCTAGACTCGCCCACAGCGGCCCGCAAGCAGCACATCCGCTGCTCAAAAACGCCAGCAACGTTGTCGGCGACCCCGCCCCGAGCCCCACCTTGACCGAGTCACCCGTGAGCGTCTCGCCCACGATGTCAAACGAAGCTGTGCCGGCAGCGATCGTGCGCCGCGGCACGCGTCGCCCCTCTCCCTCGATGGCTGCCAATCTCCGAATAATCTCTGCATGACTTCGCAGAAGCCCCACGACGAACACGACAACGAGCGCCAGGAGCGCCGTCTCGAGCACCAGCAGCACGGTGATCACGGTCAGGTACCCTACCGGGCGATGCGCATTGGACTCGCGGTTTTGGTGCTGACGCCGCTGTTGGTGCTCATCCGCACGGCCGGCCCGGCCACTGGCTACCAGATTCAGTACTGCGCCCAGATCCCGATCGTCGGCGGGATTCCACCGTGGGGCTTTCACACGGGCGCCCCGATCACGGGGAGAACCGGCAGCTACGCGCGCGGCCACGGTGACATCGACCTGGCTGCCAACAGCGTCTCCGGGATCCTCTGCCAGGTTGATCGCGTCCCCGACCGGCCCGATCGCCTGATCATCATGACGGTCGAGCATCACCTGGTCTACCACTCGCACTACGCGGTGATGTGGGGTTACCCCGGGAACATGATGAAGATCGTCGTCCGCGTGCAGAGCAGCACCGACCCGCGGTGCAAGGTTGGCGCTCTCGGTCGCGTGACCCTGTTCGCGAGCTACAACGGCGTGCGCAGCGACAGCGTCAGGCTCACCTTCCCGGCCGCCTGCAAGGACCACGATCACCTGTACCACGGACCGCAGGTCGACAACCAGGTGCCGCCGCTTTGATGTCGGCCGGTACACGGTCGCGCTGTGCGCCGCGGCCCCTGCGCGATGAGCGCACCCGAAGCTTTGCGATTAGGTCCACCCGGCGCACGTGATCGCCAGGGCACGCGAGTCTCTACGTCGCTGCCTCGTACTCCTCGTCGCTGACGTGCTCGGCTCAGGTGACGGGTCGCCTTGGTCGTCTACCTTGTGTATACCTCCGCGCCCGCCGCGGCCCGCGCGGCGTCGCAGGTGCTGCCGGTCACCTTGTGCAAGGCCGCGATGATCAGCTCGGCCTCCTCGGGCGTCAGCGTGGTGAGGTGGCGCTCGAGCTCAGCTTCGTAGGTCGTACGCATCTCCGCCAGCATCCGCTCCCCCGCGGGGGTGAGCTGCGCCTGCAGGCTGCGCCGGTCATCCGTGCAGGAGACGCGCTCGAGCAGGCCGGCCTCCTGCAGCCGGTCGACGAGCTTGGTGATCCCGCCGCGGCTGAGCGTGAGCCACTCTGCCAGCTCGCTCATGCGCGGGCGGCCGGTGGGGCTGCGCTTCACCGCCGATAGCACCTCATACCAGCTGAGCGGCGGCAGGTCGGCGGCGACGAAAGCCCGCTGGATGCGCTCGGTGATGGCGGCGTGGCTGGTGACGACCGCGCGCCAAGCGTCCGCTCGTGTCTCGCTGGAGCCCATGGCTAAGATGATATCCAAGGAAATAGTTGACAGAGAAAGCATCTCTTGCTATGGTGATTGCCGGCACAACTATTTCCTTGTCAACTGCATCGGGCGCAATCGATGGATGGCGTCGCCGCTGGAGCGGGTATGCGAGCCATAGGCGCGTGTGCCCGGCTCGGTTGGGCACAGAGCGGCGCTGTCGACAGCGGTCTCGGCCCAAAGGAGGAATCCCCCATGAGCACCACCACCATCCAGCAGATCCCCGCCGGCACCTACGACCTCGACCCCGTCCACAGCACGTTCGGGTTCGTGATCACGCACAACGGCGTCTCGAAGTTCCGCGGCCAGTTCGAGAAGGTGCGGGCGCAGCTGGCAGACGGCGTCCTCACCGGCGCCGCCGAGGTCGATTCGGTCAAGACCGCGATCCCGCAGCTGAAGGACCACCTCGTATCGCCCGACTTCTTCGACGCCGCCCAGGCGCCGACGATCGATTTCCGCTCCGGCGACATCCGCGTCGCCGACGGCGGCGGCGCCGAGGTCGACGGCGAGCTGACGATCCGCGGGGTCACCAAGCCGGTCACCGCCACCGGCAGCGTCGTCATCGGGCAGAACATGCAGGGCACGGAGGTCGTCGGGATCGAGTTGCAGACGACGATCGACCGTCGCGACTACGGCCTCAGCTGGCAGGCGCAGCTCCCCAACGGCGGCGACGTGCTGGCGTGGGACGTCACGCTCGAGGTGCACCTCGAGCTCGCGAAGGCGTAACCGGTGGTGAGGATCCTCGGCATCTCGGGGAGTCTGCGCCGCGGGTCGCACAACGCGAGCCTGCTGCGGGCGGCGGCGAAGCTGCTGCCGTCCGGCGTGGAGCTCGAGATCTACGACGGCGTGCGCGAGCTGCCGCCCTACGACCCCGACCTCGACGGCGACGCGGCGCCCGTGGCGGTCGTGCGCCTGCGCGCGGCGATCGCCGCCGCCGACGGCGTGCTGATCGCCACGCCCGAGTACAACGGGTCGATCCCGGGCGTGCTGAAGAACGCGCTCGACTGGGCGTCGCGACCGTTCCCCGACAACGCGCTGCGCGGCAAGCCGGTGGCGGTGGTCGGTGCTTCGACGGGGCTGTTCGGGGCGGTGTGGGCGCAGGCGGAGACGCGCAAGGTGCTCGGCGTCGTCGGCGCCGACGTGATCGAGCACGAGCTGCCGGTGGGGCAGGCGGACACCGCGTTCGCCGCCGACGGCGCGCTGGTGGCGGACGAGCAGCGGGCGGTGCTCGCCGAGCTGGTGGGCGTGCTGGTGGCGCGCGCAGGCGCCTCGCAACAGCAAGCGGTGCCCGCCGGGACCGCCTGACCCCGCAAACCGGCGGGCGGCGCCCTCGCCGGGGCCGCCTGACTCGCAACCGGCGGGCGGCGCCCGTCCCGGCGCTCGTCCGCCGGTTGCGTGCAAGACTGTCGCGATGTCCGACCGCGCGCTGCTGGCACGACTGACCGTGCGGGGCGCCCGCAAGGTGCCCGAGATCATCGCCCTGTTCTGGGTGATCAAGGCGCTGTCGACCGCGATGGGCGAGTCGACCTCCGACTATCTCGTGCACGCGATGTCCCCGGAGGTGGCCGTCGGCCTGGGCTTCGTCGGCTTCGTCGCGGTGCTTGCCTGGCAGCTGACGCGCCGGCGCTACGAAGCGTGGCCGTACTGGCTGGCGGTGGTGATGGTGGGGGTGTTCGGCACGATGGCGGCCGACGTGCTGCACGTCGGCTTCGGCATCCCCTACCCGGTGACCACAAGCTTCTACGCGCTCGTGCTGATCGCGGTGTTCGCGACCTGGCAGCGAACCGAGCGGACGCTGTCGATCCACAGCGTCGACACGCCGCGGCGCGAGCTCTTCTACTGGGCGGCGGTGGTGGCGACGTTCGCGATGGGCACCGCGCTCGGCGACTTCACCGCGACGACGCTGGGGCTCGGCTATCTGGGCTCCGGGCTGCTGTTCGCCGCGGTGATCGCCGTGCCCGCGCTCGGCTGGTGGCGGCTGGGATGGAACCCGATCTTCTCCTTCTGGTTCGCCTACGTCGCCACGCGGCCGCTCGGCGCGTCGTTCGCCGACTGGCTGGGCAAGTCCAAGCACGTCGGCGGGCTCGGCCTCGGCGACGGCACCGTCGCGCTGGCGTTCGGGGTGGCGATCGCCGCGCTCGTCGCCTACCTCGCCGCTACCCGCCGCGACGTGCAGGAGGAGGCACATCCAGCGCATGCGGGGCACGTCGCCGCGCAGCTCGGGCACGTCGCCGACCATCTGCATCAGCCGGCCGAGCCGGTGCCCGAGCGCGCCGACTGAATGGCGAGCGTCGACGCGCGTGGCGGCGCGCGGCGCGCGGGCCGGAGGTCGGGTCGCGAGCGCGCCTCAGCGGATCCCGTCGAGCAGCTCGGCGGGCGAGGCGAGCCCGAGACCCCGCGCAAGGATCACGAGCGTCTCCAGGCGCGGGGAGCGCTTGCACCGCTCGAGCAGGCTGATCTCCGTGCGGTGCAGCTCGCACGCCTCGGCGAGCGCCTCCTGCGAGAGACCCGAGCGCTCGCGGTGGGCGCGCAGGTTCTTGGCAAATTGGTTGCGTATCTGTTCCACGGACACCCGCCTACTCTCGCGCCTCGCAGACGAGAGGTCTACAGCTCTTTGTCTACGACGAGCCAATCGCGACCGCAGATTGGTCGCGGCCGGCTTCTGGCCGGATTATAAACGCAACCCCTGCTTATTGCCAAGTGCTGTCAAGGGCTGTAGGGCGGCGGGTGTCTGGAAGGTGGCGGGGGCAGGATTCGAACCTGCGTAGGCTGAGCCAACCGGTTTACAGCCGGTCTCCTTTAACCACTCGGACACCCCGCCGGGTGCTCGCACGTTGAGTTTAGTGGTAGCCACATAGCGGCGGCCGGCCGCGCCGGTGTCGTGTCCCTCCCTTTCGGGACGCCAACCACTTCATTTTGTAAAGCTGGCTAGGGCCAAAAAAGCAAGTCACAACACCTGCACCCACCGCCACATGGGCGTTACGCCCAGATCGACGTCGGGTCGCAGAGCCGCCTACGACGCCTCACGCAGCAGCTGCGCCTCGGGCAAGGTCTGGAGCTTCTTGAGCGTGCGGTTCTCGATCTGGCGGACGCGCTCGCGCGTGATGTTGAAGGCGCGGCCGACCTCCTCCAACGTGCGCGAGCGCCCGCCGGTGATGCCGTAGCGCATCTCCAAAACCTCCCGCTCGCGGCGGGGGAGCACCGCCAGCACGCGCACGACGGTCTCGCGGCGCAGCGACTCCGAGGCGGTCTCGAACGGCGATTCGGCGGCGATGTCCTCGACGAAGTCGGCGAGCGCCGAGTCGTCCTCCTCGCCGACCGGCTTCTCCAAAGAGATCGGCTGCTGGGCCATGCGCAGGAGCTCGCGCACTTCGCCGAGCGGGTACTCGAGCTCGGCGGCGATCTCGGCGGCCCGCGGGTCGCGCCCGAGCTGCTGGATCAGGTGGCGCTCGGCGTGCAGCACCTTGTTGAGCTTTTCCGCCATGTGCACGGGGATGCGGATCGTGCGACCCTTGTCGGCGATCGCGCGCGTCACCGCCTGGCGGATCCACCAAGTGGCGTACGTGGAGAACTTGTAGCCGCGGCGGTAGTCGAACTTCTCGACCGCGCGGATCAGCCCCAAAGAGCCCTCCTGGATCAGGTCGAGGAAGGTGAGGCCGCGGCCCATGTAGCCCTTGGAGATCGACACGACGAGGCGCAGGTTGGCCTCGACCATCTGCTGCTTGGCGGCCACGTCGCCGCGCTCGATGCGCTTGGCGAGGGCGACCTCTTCGGCGGCGCTGAGCAGCGGCACGCGGCCGATCGAGCGCAGGTAGAGGCGCAGCGAGTCGAGGCTCGAGTCGGCCCCCTCGAGCTCGACCGGCCCGAGCTCGATATCGTCGAAGCTCGCCCGCCCGCGCAGCTCGGCGACAGGGTCGAAGAAGCGCCGGTCGTGCCCGCCGGCGATCAGGCTGTGGAGGTCGTCGATCTCGACTACCGCGACATCGCGGGGCGACCCATGGTCGTGTTCCCGCGCGTCGCGCTCCACACCTGCGAACTCAATGACCTTCTCGCTCAACTCCGTGGACCCCCCGGGATCCGTGCTGCGCCCATCGCGGCGAGCGATCTGCCCGTCGCGCCTCCCCTACCGGCTCGCCCGCGCGCGCCTCCCTCGCGCTTGATCGCTGATGCCCGTCACCGGCATCTACTCCTCTCCAGCTCGAAACTGCCTCTGCCTGCCTAAACCCGCCACACCCCTTCGCGTTGCGGCGCTGCCCCGAATGGTGTGCGGAGTGATACCAGATATCAATGCACCCGTGCGTAGCTTCACGTGCCATGGGGCCGCCGGACAGGTGTACTAGGCTTGGCGGGCGGTGCTGAGGATGCGCCCGACACCCACGCTTGGCGCGGAGGCGCCCGAGGACGTGCAGGCGCGCGCGCCAGCGGTGCGCGTCGGGCTCTCGCGCGTGGGAGTGACGGGCGTGGAGAAGGTGGTGCGCATCCGCGACGAGCTGTTCTTCGCGCGCCTGGAGTGCTTCGTCGACCTCAGCCGCGACCAGAAGGGCGCGCACATGTCGCGCTTTGAGGAGGTGGTGAACGAGGCGATCGGCGAGGTGGTGCTGGGCGAGTCGCCGTTCCGCGCGGAGACGCTCGCACGCGACATCGCCGAGCTGGTGCGCGCCCGCCAGGGCGCGGCGCGGGCGGAGGTGACGGTGAGCGCGCGCTACCCCGAGCACAAGCCGGCGCCGGTGTCGGGCGTGAAAACGCAGGAGATCTACGCGCTGCACGGCCGCGCGGTCGCGCTGGAGCACGGCACCCGCCACATGGTGGGGGTGTCGGCGACGGGGATCACCGCCTGTCCGTGCGCGCAGGAGCTCGTCGCCGGGCGGGCGCGCGAGCGATTGGCGGCGGAGGGGCTGGACGGCGATCAAATCGCGCGCATCCTCGAAGTGGTGCCCGTTGCGACCCACAACCAGCGCGGCCTCGGCACGCTGCGGATCGGCTTCTTGGATGGGTGCGAGGCGGAGATCGACGCGAGCACGCTGCTGGCGATCGTCGAGGGCTCGATGTCGTCGGAGATCTACGAGCTGATGAAGCGCTCCGACGAGGTGGCGGTCGTCGAGAAGGCCCATCGCCGCCCCCGCTTCGTTGAGGACTGCGTGCGCGAGATGATCGCCGGCGTGGTGGCCGCCTTCCCCGAGCTGGACGGCGCGAGCTTCGTGAGCGCACACCAGGAGAACCTCGAGACGATCCACCAGCACAACGTGGTCGCCGAACGCCACGGGCTGCTCGCCGAGCTGCGCGGGGAGATCGAGTCGGGGGCCCCCGTCGCGCATCAGACGACGTTGGAGGAGTGGCTGAACGACGGTGGGTGAAAAGGGAGGGGAGGGGGGCAGGCGCCGCCCGCGCCCGCGGCTCGATCGGGTGCCCAGCCCTGCCGGCGAGCACCTCGCCCGCCAGCGCTACGCCGATTGGTGAGGCTGCACCGCGCGCAGCCGCCGGCGCACGTCGAAGCAGTAGTCAAGGCCCGAGACCACCGTCACGGCCACGGTCGCATACAGCAGCAGCGCCACCCACAGCGGTTTGGAGGGCACCGCGATGACCGCGAGGATCGCCGCGATCTGCATGCACGTCTTGACCTTGCCGAGCATGCTCGCCGCGATCACCACGCCGGCCTGCGTGGCGCCGAGGCGCAGCACCGTCACTGCCAGCTCGCGCGCGATGATCACCATCGCCACCCACGCCGCAAGCCGCCCGAGCGAGACGAGCGAGAGCAGCGCGGCGATGACCAGCAGCTTGTCGGCGAGCGGGTCCATCAGCTTGCCGAACGTCGTGATCGATCCGCGCGAGCGCGCGAGGTAGCCGTCGGCGAAGTCGGTGATCGACGCGAGCACGAACACCACCGCCGCCAGCACGTCGCCGGAGGGCGTGTTGCCGAGCAGCGCGACGACCAGCACCGGCACGAGCATGATCCGCAGCACGGTGAGGACGTTCGGCAGGTTGAGGGGGAACATAGAGGCATTATGTCCACGTCCGCCGCCGCTCGTCGCGGGCGCGTCCGCGGGCAGGCGGCGCCCGGCCGCGGACGCCATGCACGGGCGCAAGCGCGCCCGTCGCCGGGTCGCGCGCGGGCGCCCGGGCGCGCCGTCACGCGATCCGCGAACAGTGTCCCGCGCGGCGGCGCGATAGGGTGGCGCCCATGCAGATGCAACTCGTGCCGATGGTCGTCGAGCGCACCGCGCGCGGCGAACGCGAATACGACATCTATTCGCGCCTGCTGAGCGAGCGGATCATCTTCCTCGGCACGCCGATCGAAGACCAGGTGGCGAACCTCGTCGTGGCGCAGCTCCTTCACCTGGAGGCCGAGGACCCCGAGAAGGACATCTCGATCTACATCAACTCGCCGGGCGGCTCGATCTACTCGGGCCTTGCGATCTACGACACGATGCGCTTCGTCAAGCCCGACATCGCCACGATGTGCGTCGGCGTGGCGATGTCGATGGGCTCGCTGCTGCTCGCGGGCGGCACGAAAGGCAAGCGCGCGGCGCTGCCCAACAGCCGCATCCTGATCCACCAGCCCTCCGCCGGCTTCGAAGGGCAGTCGACCGACATCGAGATCCACGCGCGCGAGATCCTCAAGGTGCGCGAGCGGATCGATCAGCTCTACGCCGAGCACACCGGCCGCGCGCCGGAGGATGTGCGCGCCGACATGGAGCGCGACCGCTTCTTCACCGCGCAGCAGGCGCTGGAGTACGGGATGATCGACCGGGTGCTGGAGAGCCACTGACCATCCGCCCACCGAGCATGCCATCAGCATGCTAAGCTCCGGCGGCGTGAGTGCGATCCAGGTTAAGAACGTTCCACCTGATCTGCACGAGCGTCTGCGTGCTCGGGCGCGCTCTGAGGGCCGGAACCTGAGCGATTACGTGCTCGACGCGCTGAGACGCGACCTGAGCGTGCCGAGCACACGCGAATGGCTCGACAGCCTTGCGCGAGACGAGCCGGTGACGGGCGTCTCCTCGAAGACGATCGTCGAGACGGTTCATGCGGGCCGTGAGGAGCGCGATGCCCAGATCCACGTCGTCGTCGCCGATCGCGATTGACGCCTCAGCGCTGGTCGAGCTGCTGCTGCAGACGCCCGCCGGGCGCACGGTCGCCGGGGTGGTCGTCGGCAGGCGGCTGATCGCGCCGGACATCGTCAACGCGGAGGTTGTGCAGAGCCTGCGCGGCCTGGAGCGTGGGGGCAAGGTGTCAGGGCGGCGAGCGGGGGAGGCAATCGTGCGACTGGCTGACAGCCCCGTTGCGCGGGTGCCGACGACCGGTCTCATCGCCGAGGTGTGGTCGCTGCGCTTCAACCTGTCGGCATACGATGCCTGCTACGTCGCCCTCGCGCGGGTGCTGGGGTGTCCTTTGTTGAGCACCGATGCTCCTCTGAAGCGGCTGCCGTCGCTGGGCGTGACCTTTCTGTGAGCGGCCTGACCGCGTTCGAGCGCGCGCTGCTCGCGGCGGTGGCGGTGCTGAGCGCGCTTGCCGGCGCCGCCAACTACGGGGCATGGGCGGCGGTGCCGCGCTTCGCGCTGGCGACAGTCGCGCTGGCGGGCCTGGCGTGGGCAGTGGCGCTGGGCACCGAGCAGCTGGGCGAGCACATCGGGCCGCGGGCTACCGGTGTGCTGCAGGCGACGCTTGGCAACCTTCCCGAGCTGCTGGTGGTGATCTTCGCGCTGAAAGCCGGCGAGATCGTCGTCGCTCAGACGGCGCTGGTGGGCTCGCTGCTCGCGAGCGCGCTGCTGGTGCTGGGGCTGACGATCGTCGCCGGCGCGCGCCAATCGGCCGACGGGGTGATGCGCTTCTCCCCGCGCCTTCCCAACGACGCCACCACGCTGCTGCTGGTGACGGTCTTCCTGATTGTGCTGATCGGCCTCGCGCTCGGCTCCGGCAGCGCCGCCGGCGATCACGTGGACACGATCTCTGTGGTCGGCGCCTGCTGCCTGCTGGGGGTGTACGGGGCGTGGCTCGTTCCCTACCTGCGGCCCTCCTCGGGACGCGGCGCCCCATCAGGGGCGGCGCTCGAGCCGGCGCGAATCT
>DATMMB010000219.1:0-3630 GCA_035569895.1 Solirubrobacteraceae bacterium
CTCGTCGTCATCGCACCCTGGCTGCCCTCACCCTGGGACGTTCAGTCCTGGCTCGAAGCGGGCGATGACATGTCGCAGCTCGCGGTCAAGAAGAGGGCGCTCGAGCGGTACGCCCACGCCGTGCTGCGCAAAGTGCACTGACCAGCCGCAGGGGGGCCAAAGGCCATGATCAAGACGATCGCGTTCCTCAAGCGCAAGGCGGGGTTGTCGCGCGAGGCCTTCATCCGTTACTACGAAACCCGCCATGCGCCGCTGATCCTCTCGATCGCGCCCCAGATCTGCGACTACCGGCGCAACTTCCTCATCGAAGCGGCTGCCATCCTCGCCCCGGGGGCTGCCGCGCCCGATTTCGACGTCGTCACGGAGCTGTGGTACCCGGACGAGGCCGCGTTCGCGGCGGCCATGACGGCATTCACCGATCCGGTCAATGCCCGGCGCATCGCCGCGGATGAGGAGAACCTGTTCGACCGCGCTTACACGCGTTTTTACTCGGTCGATGAGTGCGTCTCACCTTCGAGCGCGCGCCGCTAGGGTGGGTCGAGCCGCTGCTCATTCCCGAGGGGCCCGGCGACACCGCGCCCGATGCTGCGCGGCAGCACGGGCGGTCCCCGGGCGCCCATGGTGCAATGCAAAGCCGTCGCCGCCGACGCCTGGGAATTGCTGCGATGCCGGCGTTATGTAAGCAGTCCCGCGCGTGCCACAATCTTCTGGTAACGTTTGGAAGACGCGACGGTCCTTACGAAAAAAATGAGACCTCCGGCCTGACGGGACTGAGATCCCGGAGCCGTCCCCCGCGAAGGACCGTTGGGGAGACAGAGAATGAAAAGCAAATTCCGTGCGATTCCCTCGCTGACTCGACTGATCGCTCGGCTGCGCGGTGCAAGGCAGCGCAGCGGCGGCGGGATACCCGCCCTTATCGTGACGATGCTGCTCGGCGGCGGCAGCGCCCACGCGCAGACCCCGGTCCTGCAGCGCGGCTACGATCCTGGCCTCAGCGGTGCGACGCTCACGGAGAGCATTCTCAACACCACCAACGTCGCCACCGGCACTTTCGGGCTCGTATTCAAGCTGCCGGTGGACGATGCGATCTTTGCGCAGCCGCTGTACGTGCCGAGCGTGGTGATCAATCACGTGAGCCACAACGTCGTGTACGTGGCGACGATGAACGACACGGTTTACGCGTTCGATGCCGACGTCGGTGGCGCGCCCTTGTGGAGTGTCAACCTGGCCGCTCTTTTCGGGGCAACCTCCGTCCCCATCGGCAATTTCGTTTTCGCGGGCGACCGCGGCATCGTCGGTAACCTCGGCGTCCTCAGCACGCCGATCATCGATAAGTCCACCAACACCATGTATGTCGTCTCCTGCACCCTCGAGAGCGGCGCGATGGTGTATCGACTTAACGCGCTCGACATCACGAGCGGTGCCACGCGAACCGGTTCGGGCGTTCAGATTGCCGGCAGCTATGGCGGACAGACGTTCAACGCGCGCTACCTGTTACAGCGCATGTCGCTCGCGCTCGCGAACAACCAGGTCGTGTTGGGATTCAGCGCCATGCAGCTGGAGTCCTCCGGTGACTACTCCGGATGGGTATTGTCCTACGACAAGACCGCGCTCACGCGGACCGGGATCTTCGCAACCGTGCCGACCGGTAATCTCGGCGGCGGCGTGTGGCACTCCGGCCGGCCACCGGTGGTCGACAGCGCCGGATTCGTCTATGTCTTCACCGGCAATGGTTACGGTAACGGTTACGACGGCGTCCACGATTTCTCAGAGAGTGCGCTCAAGCTCGATTCGACGAACGCCCTGGCGCTCGCCGATTGGTTTACGCCGAGCGACTGGTCGACGCTCGACGCACAGGATCTGGATCTTTCCAGCTCCGGACCGATGCTGATCCCTGGTACGACCGAGATTACCGGAGGCGGCAAAGAGGGCGTTCTGTACGTGCTGTCCACGGCTACAACCGGAACCGGTATGGGCAAGTATGTTAAGAACGACACCCAGATCGTACAGAAAGCCCAGATCTCCACCTCTGAGATCAAGGGTGGCCCGGTCTACTGGCAGCGCTCCGCCGCCAACGGCGGACCACTCATGTACAACTGGGGCGATGGGGATTCGCTCAAGGCGTTTGCCTTCAACGGCACCACCTTCGCAACGACCCCCGTCGCACAGGGCACCTACGCCAACCAGATTTTTCCCGGTGGCATCCTGACGCTCTCCGCCAATGGTGAGGCCTCCACGAGTGGCGTGCTGTGGGCGACGGTGGCGGCCAGCGGTGATGATGAGAACAACCCGCCTAATCCGGGCGAGCTGCACGCATTCAACGCGGCCAACGTGGCGCAGGAGCTGTGGAATTCCACCCTCAAGGCCGGCGACGGCTACGGAAATTTTGCGAAATACGTGCCGCCGCTGGTCGCGAACGGCAAGGTCTATGTCGCGACTTGGTCCAAGCAGGTTGCCGTCTATGGGCTGTTGTCCGGCTCGGGGGGCACGCCCGATTTCCAACTCTCGGTAAGCCCTGCGACAGCGACGCTCGCCAGTGGCAGCTCGGTGAGCTATACGATAACGGTCACCCCGATTAACGGCTTCGCCGCAGCAGTGGCGCTCAGTGTTGCCGGAGCGCCGAGCGGCGTGACGACGGCGATCACGCCGCCCACAATCACCGGCTCAGGAAGCGCCACCTTGCAGGTCACGGCCAGCAGCAGCGCAGCACTGGGGGGCTATACGCTCACGGTGAGCGGTGTAAGCGGCACCCTGAGTCATTCGGCGAGCGCCACGCTCACGCTCGTCTCGAGCCAGACTCCGTCGCTGGATGCGCAGGCTTTTACCGACAACTCGACGGCGAGCACTTCGGTGAGCGCGCCGGGACTTACCACCGCCAGCTCCGGCGAGCTCGTCCTCGCTTTCATTGTTGCCGACTACCTCTCCGGAACCAATACGACCGTCACGGGCGTCAGCGGTGGAGGCCTAACGTGGTCGCTCGTGCAGCGGACCAACGCACAAAGCGGTACTGCGGAGATCTGGGGCGCGTTTGCGACCACGCCGCTCAGCAATGTGACGGTTACGGCCACTCTTTCGCATTCCGTGCTTTCTTCGCTCTACGTCGCAAGCTTCGCCAACGTCGACCCCACAGGCATCACCGGGGCGATCGGCGCTAAGGCGAGCGCCTCGGCCGCCAAGGGAGCGCCGACAGGCTCGTTGGTGAGCACACGCGCCAACTCCTTGCTTTTCGGCGTGGGTGACGATTACGACAACGCGATTGCGCGGACCCCGGGGTCCGGGCAGACCGTCGTGCACCAATTTCTCACCCCCACCGGGGATACCTATTGGGTGCAGCGGTTGAATGCCCTATCGGCCGCAGCCGGCGCCACGATGACCCTGAACGACACGGCCCCGACCACCGATCGCTACAACCTCAGCCTCGTCGAGATACGCGCGCCGTCGGCTAGCAATACCTACTCCATTTCTGGATCGTTGGGAGCATTGGGCGCCAGCAGCACCGTGGCTCTCTCGGGAGCTGCCACCGCGACGGTGACCGCCGATACGTCCGGAAACTTCACCTTCAGCAGTTTGGCCAACGGCACCTACACCCTCACGCCGAGCAAAGCGGACGTGACGTTTGCGCCCCCGAGT
>DATMMB010000220.1:0-13590 GCA_035569895.1 Solirubrobacteraceae bacterium
TCGGCGCGTGGTTGTAGGTTTCGGCGCTGATCGGCATCACGTAGTCGAGACTGGCGCCGAAGATCCGACGCGCCCAGATGCGCCCGACGCCTTCGATGTCGGGCTCCTGCCAGACGACGATGCCGTTGCCGGTCGGGCCGATCGCGATCGCCGGCGCGTTGGCCGGCGTAGGGGGGCGCATCCCGACGCCCGCGTCGCGGTTGATCACGCCGAGGTCCGACCAGCGCTGCCCGTCGAAGTGCGCCACGCGCACCTGCTCGACGACGTCGCCGGCGCGCAGCAGCGCCACGCCGAAGGCGTTGGAGGGCTGCACCACCCTGTAGACGACGTCGGCCTGCCCGGTGCTGCTCACCGCGAGGCCTGGACTCGTGCCGGTCGCTTCTTCGATGTCCCGGTCGACGATGATCGCCGGGGCGAAATGTTCGGCGCCCGGCCCGAGCTCGGCGCCGAGCAGCTCGTACACCGACTTTTCGTGGTAGGTGGCGAACGGCGTCGCCCACACGACGATCAGCTCCCCCCCTTCGGCCGCGCCGATCCGCGGCCAGCTGGCCGCGAACGGCTCTTCGGTGTCGACGCGTTCCGGCGCTCTCCAGTGCCCCTCGACGTAGCGCGACACGAACACATGCGGGACGCCGTCGACACGCTTCAGGTACACGATCCCGCCGGTGCCGTCTTCGGCCATCGCCGCGCCCCCGAAGCCGACGATGTCCTCGCTCGGCCCGTCGATCGTCTGCGCCGGCAGGATCACAGCATTCGCACCCGGGGGGAGAAGGAGAGAAAAGACGAGCGCAACTACGGCAAGCGTGGATGCAGTCACCGACAGCGACCATCTGCGCGCCCGGAAGCGAGGAGTCAATGCGGCGGCGCACATCGACCGGGCAAGATATATGCGACGGTCGCTCGCCACGTCGGTACAACCAGGTACTTCACCAAAAGGTTACGAGCCGGTTACAAATTGGGACCCGTTCGTGGGACAGACGCATCGAAGTCTCACTCGCCGCCGCGCAGCCGCGCACCCGTACACGTGAGACGGCCGGCGCGTTGCCTCGCTCGTCGAGCCCCGTCCACGAGCACGGAGCGACCGACACGCTGCGGCCACTCGTCCAACTGGGTCTCGCGGTCGCCAACACCCGACCCACGCCACCTATGACGTCGATTTGTTGAGCGCCCCCGGCGCCGGGAAGTACGCGCAGCGGAAGTTCTGCGCTTCGCTCACCGGCTGCGAGCCTGCGAAGCCGCCCTTGGTGCCATTCGAGTACACATCGACGTACTGCAGCGATTCCGGCATCGGGTTGGCGGGCAGCGGGATCGGGTTGGGCTGGCCCTGGCGGGGGTCGCCGGTCGCCCCTTCGCTGACGCCCTCGAAGCCCGCGGCCGCCGACCCGGCTTCGGTGGTGACGAGCGTGGCGCTCATCTCACGTTCGTCTTTCAGGCCACGGGTGGGGTCGAGGTTGATCGTCGCTGTGAGCGGCGAGTCGTGGATCGTCGACTCGAGCTTCACGCGCGCCGCGGCGCCCACCAGCTGTGAGGCGTCAGGCAGGAAGCCCCCTTCTTCCTCGCACTTCTTGGAGGCCCACGCGAAGTTGTTCTTGCCGAGGTCGGCGTTGGTGAGCGGGTAGGGCGTCGATTCCAGGCACCAAGTGCCGAGGTCCACCGTGTCGGGCGGACACGAGGGCACGAGCGCTTCGGCGGTTTTGCCGTCGAGCTTCTTGGCGTTGTTGGCGGTCGCGACCGTCGGGATCGCAGAGGAGGGGAATTTGGCGTTGCGTCCCAGCGCCAACAGCCCGTCCGGGCGCGGCCGGGAGCTGACGGGGTGCCCAGCGATCATCGCCACCACCGCATGCCTGGCGGCGTCGGCGGCGCCCGTCACCGAGAAGACGAGCGCGATCAGCGCCACCGTCATCGCTGGCGAGGGCAGGCGCGGCTTCATCGCCCCGGCTCCCGACGGTGGCGGGCGCGCAAAAGGACACTCGAACGCAACGGGTGGGCGCCCCGGCGGCACCGCCGCGGCCCGGCAACGCAAAGCACAGACTGCACGCCTGCCCGCCCGCTCACCCCGCCCCCTTCGGGTCCCCACGCTGCGTGAACCGCGGCGGCGCGGAGCCGGCGCGACGCACGTCGCGCAGCTCCTCGAGCGTCACCTCCTGCACGGTGGAGAGCACCGCCTCCAGCGCCACGCCCGAGAGCGTCTCCTGGTCGAGCAGCGCATTGGCGGTCTCCTCCACCGTCGCCCAATTGCGGTCGAGCACCACGGCGGCGCGGGCCTCGGCGTCGCCCACCAGGCGCTCCACCTCGTTGTCGATCGTGTTGAGCGTCTCCGGCCCCACTGAGCCGAGGTCCTGCAAAGAAGCGCCGAGAAACACCTCGCCGCCCTTCTCGCCGATCGTCACGAGGCCAAGCGCCTCGGACATGCCGAACGAGGTCACCATCGAGCGCGCGAGCGCGGTGGCGGCGTGGAGGTCGTCGTTGACGCTGGTCGAGTGAGTGCCGAAGGCGATCCGCTCGCCCGCCAGACCGGCGAGGATCGCGATCAGCTGGCGCTGCAGGTCTGGTTCGCTCATGATCGTCTGGTCGCGGTCGGTGAGCATCTGCGCGGAGGTGCCGAGCTGCCGACCGCGCGCGACGATCGACAGCTTGCGCGTGGAGGTCTTCTGCCCGAGCGCATCGGTGACGACGGCGTGCGAGGACTCGTGCACCGCGATCAGCCAGCGCTCCTCGGCGGTCAGGATGTGGCGCTTGGCGGGGCCGGCGACGACGCGGTCGATCGCCTCCTCGAGCGTCTTCTGGTCGATCTCCGCACGGCTCTCGCGCACGGAGAGGAGCGCCGCCTCGTTGATCACGTTGGCGAGCTCGGCGCCGCTGAAGCCAGGCGTCTGGCGCGCGACCTCCTCCAAGGAGGCGTCGGGGGCGAGCGGGCGCTTGCCCCCGTGCAGCTGCAGGATCTGCAGGCGCCCGTGCACGTCGGGGGTGTCGATCACCACCTGGCGGTCGAAGCGGCCCGGCCGCAGCAGCGCCGGGTCGAGGATGTCGGGGCGGTTGGTGGCGCCCATCACCACGAGGCCGCCGTCGCCCGCGAAGCCGTCCATCTCGACGAGGATCTGGTTGAGCGTCTGCTCACGCTCGTCGTTGCCCTGGCCGATGCCGGCGCCGCGCTTGCGCCCGGCGGCGTCGAGCTCGTCGATGAAGATGATCGCGGGCGCCGTCTTGCGTGCCTTGCGGAACAGGTCGCGCACGCGCGCCGCGCCGACGCCGACGAGCGACTCGACGAAGTCCGAGCCCGACAGCGAGAAGAAGGCGGCCTCCGCTTCGCCGGCGACCGCCTTGGCGAGCAGCGTCTTGCCAGTGCCCGGCGGGCCGACGAGCAGCACCCCCTTCGGGGCAGCGGCGCCGACGGCGAGGTACTTGGAAGGGTCGGCGAGGTAGTCGCGGATCTCGCGCAGCTCGGCGACCGCCTCGCCGGCGCCGGCGACGTCGGCGAACGTGATCTTGTGGGTGGTGCCCTTACCCTTGCGCCGCCCTTTGCCGGCGAACTGCGAGAAGGCGGCGATCCCGCCGGCCGCGCCCTCGGCGCCCTGGCGGGTGAAGAACGAGAAGAGGCAGACGAGCAGCAGGATCGGGATCAAAAACTGCACGACGATCGTCTTCGTGCCCTTGCCCGACTGCTGGTCGACGCCGACGACCGCGGCACTCGATTCAAGTTCGTGCTGCAGCGTCTGCGTCAGCGCACCCGAGGCGGGGTAGGCGGCCCACATCAGCTCGTGCGCGCCCACGCCGGCCACCGCCGGCCCCGGCCTGGTAGTCCTCACGGTTTTCTTCCCGTGATGAGTGGTGACGCTCACGATCGGCGCCTGCTGGGTGGTCAGCTCGACGCGGTTGTCGTGGTCGAGCAGCAGCGCGTTTCGGATCTGATGGTCCTTGGCGAGCTGGTGCACCTCGCTGATCGGCACCTGCCGGCCGGCGCTGCTGGGCGCGATCGAGCCGAGCAGCGTCGCGAACGTGATCGCCAGGCCGATCGAGGCGAGCAGCAAAAAGACCGAGATCGGGTCGCGCGTGATCACGCGGCGTACCGTCTGCCCGAACGCTCCGAGCGCCGACAACGCCGGATGGCTGCGCCGTTTGGCGAGGCCCGAGCGCACGGTCGCGCCGGGTGGGCGAGCATCCGATCCGGAGCGGCCGTTCGCGCGACCGTTAGCGCGCCCGTTGGCGCCCGTCGGCGGGGGCACGGGCGGTGGCGCGGGGTTGTCGGAGTGTGGCTCGTCGGTCATAGCGATGGCCTCCCGCAGCGGGGAGCAGGCAGTGGCGATCGGTGCGGCGACGAGTGGTCGGCGCCGGATCACCCGGAGGTGTATCAGGGAGCGCGAGCGAAAAGAAACCCTTTCACAAAATCGACACATCGGGGGCGGCGCGCACCGCAGCAATCTGGTTGCGGGCGGTCGCACCCCGCAGCAATCTGGTTGCGGGCAGTGCGCGGTCCCTCCGGATGGCGACCCCTCCCCTCCTCTCTTTACCAAAAATTATCCAATTCAACACCACCTGTTCACGTCGGCCGGGGGGTGCCGACAGAGACTGGGGGCGCTCTCGGGAGGCGTCTTTGCGCGCTCCGCAACCTCCTGTCTCGCCCCGTGTTGAGCGTCGCGGGGCTTGTCGCCGTCACACCCGCTCACAATGCCCGCTTCACCGACACACAGTCGTCACCGAGAACCCGTACAACGCCAGCAAAGGAGTTTGCCGTGCGCGTCTACCGCACCCTCGCCGTCGTGCTGACCTTCGTTCTGAGCCTCGCCGCACCCGCCGCGGCGGGTGCGGCCAAGCGCCTGATCATCGGCGGCTCCACCTCCGTGCTGCCGCTGCAGCAGAAACTCGCCGCCGCCTACCACCATCAGTTCCCGAAGATCCCCGAACCGAAGGTCGAGGGTGGGCAATCCGACATCGGCGTCGAGGGAGCCGCCAGCGGCCGCTTCGACATCGGCGACTCCTCGCGCGACCCGCTCTCCACTGACCCTCACGGGCTCGTGTTCACCAAGATCGCGCGCGACGGCATCTGCGTGATCACCAACGACAAGAACCCCGTCGCCAACTTCTCTCAGGAAGAGATCCAGAAGATCTTCAGCGGCTCGGTGCGCGACTGGAGCGAAGTGGAAGGCGCAACGGCGTCCGGGCCGATCGAACTGTTCGACCGCTCGAGCGCCTCCGGTACGCAGGACGCCTTTCAGAACATCTTCATGGGCCTCGACCTGCGGATCTCCCCCGCCGCGAGCGCCGAGCAGTCAAACGGCGAAGAGCAGAACGCGATCTCCGCCAGCGCCAACGCGATCGGCTTTGTCTCCTTCGCGTACATCGCCGGCGTGCACGCGGCCGCCTACCAGGGCGTCGCCTGCAACCTGCGCAACGCCCGCTCCGGCCAGTATGGGGGCGTGCGCAACTTCTGGATGGTCACCAAAGGCGCGCCCAAAGGCGAAGCGGCAAAGTACATCGCCTGGGTGACGAGCGGCAACAAGACCACCAAAAACATCATCAACTCCAGCTGGATCGCAATCCACTGAAGAACGCACATCTGAAAGACGCCGCGCGCGACCGGCGCGTCGAGTGGGGGCTCGGCGCGCTGGCCGCCGGCACCCTGGCGCTGATCGCACTGATGCTGCTGACCGTGCTGATCAACGGCTGGCCGTCGTTCTCCACCAACGGCCTCGCCTGGTTCGGGCCGGGCGCCGGGGCGAACGGGGACCCCGTCGTCCAGTTCCGCGCCATGCAAACCGGCACGGCGCTGCCCGGCCATCCGCTGCTGTACTTCCGCGCGTGGCCGCTGATCTGGGGGACGCTCCTCAGCACCTTCGGCGCGGTCGTGATCGCGCTGGTGATCTCGACGCTCGCGGCGATCTTCCTCACCGAGTTCGCGCCACCGGCGGCGCAGCGGGTGCTCGAACCGGTGATCCGCCTGCTCGCGGGCGTGCCGTCGGTGATCTACGGACTGGTGGGGCTGCTCCTGATCGCGCCGTGGGTGAACGGCCTGATCGGCAACGGGCGCAAGGAATCGGTGCAGTACGTGGTGCAGCTGAGCGGCTCCTGCCTGCTCACCGCGACGCTCGTGCTGACGGTGATGATCCTGCCGATCATGATCGCATTCACCTCGGGCGCGCTCGCGGCCGTGCCGGCCCACTGGCGCGAAGGCTCGGTCGCGCTCGGCGCCAACCGCTGGCGCACCGTCTGGCGCGTGTCGGTGCGCGCCGCGAGACCGGCGATCGTCTCCGCCACCGTGTTCGGCACGGCGCGCGCGCTCGGCGAGGCGATCATGCTCGCGATGCTTGGCGGCGGCCGCCCATTCGCGCCCAATCCGCTCGACGGGCTGACCTTCTTCTTCGAGCCGATCCAGCCGCTGGCGGCGTCGATCGTCAAGGAATTCGGCGACGACCCCAACACGCCGATCGGGCACACGATGTACGCGATCGGCGCGGTGCTGCTGTTCAGCGTGGCGCTGCTGTCGCTCGCGGCGTGGGCGGTCAGGCAGCCGCTCAAACGCTACGGGATCGGGATCTGATGAAAAGCGTCCGGCCAGCCACCGGCGCGCGGGCGGGCGGGCGGGCCGCCGACACCGGTCCGCCCTACGTGCATCCGCGAGGGCCAGCGATGAGTGCATCGGCGCAGCCGGCGCCACCGGCGATCGTGCGCCCGCGCCGCGAATCGACCGCCTCCTGGCCGCTGATCGACCGCCTCGCGTACGGGCTGTGCTGGGCGGTGGGAATCGGCCTGTGCGTGGTAGCCGTGGGGATCGTGGTGTTTATGTTCATCAAGGGGATCTCGGCGCTGCGCCTCAGCCTGTTCGTCGAATCCCCCTCGCAGGGGGTGCTCCGCGAAAAGCACTCGGGCGGTTTCCTCGACCCCCTGATCGGGACGTTCATCGTCACCGCGATCGGAATCGCGATCGCGCTGCCCGCCGGCGTCGGCATCGCCGTGTGGCTGGTCGAGTACGGGCGTCCCCGCTGGCTGATGCGCACAGTGGAGTCGGCGATCGAGATGATCGCCGGCATCCCTAGCATCGTGCTGGCGCTGTTCGGGCTGCTGCTGTTCGCGCGCCCCCTGTTCGCGCTCCTCTCCGGCAGCACCAGCACCGGCGGGGTGCTCGGCCAGTCGTTCTTCAACGCCGGGATCGTGATGGCGGTGCTGGCGCTCCCGCTGATCGTGGGCGCCACCCGCGAGGCGCTGCTGCAGCTGCCGGCGCGCACCCGCGAGGCGTCGTTCGCGCTCGGCAAGACGCGCGCCACTACCACCCGGCGGGTGCTGCTGCCCTCGATCCGCCCGGGAATCGCCAGCGGCACCGTGCTGGGGATGGGCCGGATCATCGGCGACACTGCGATTATCCTGATCCTGCTGGGCACGCTGAAGCTCGAAGGCACCGGCGGGGCGCCGCTGCTCAGCACGCTGCGCGGCACGGGCTCGACGCTCACCTACTACATCTACTATTACGCCCCCACCGGCGACGGCAACTCCCCCCAAAAGGCGTACGCCGCCGGCTTCGTGCTGCTGATGATGGTGCTCGCCCTCAACGCGCTGGTGACACGGCTGAGCAGAGGGCGGGCTGCTTAATGAGCACGCTGCCCCCGCCTGTGCGTCGTATTGCGGTGAACCGCCAGCCGCATGTAGCCGCGCCGTCCGCCGGCAACGGCTCACCCACCGCTGCGCCTTCGCCCACCGCCCCGCGCGGCCGCATCGTCGAACCGACGCTCACCCCCGCAATCGAGCGGATGCGACTCGAATCGGTGTCGCTCGCGTACGGCGATCGGTGGGTGGTGCGTGACGTCAGCCTGCCGGTGCGCCGCGGCGAGGTGCTGGCGCTGATCGGCGCATCGGGCTCGGGCAAGACCACGCTGCTGCGCTCGCTCAACCGCCTCACCGAGATCACCGCCGGTGCCGGCCGCGCGGGGCGGATCACGCTCGACGGCGAAGAGATCCACGAGATCGAGGTGAACGCGCTGCGCCGGCGCGTGACGATGGTGTTCCAGCAGCCCAACCCGTTCCCGATGAGCATCTTCGAGAACGTCGCCTACGCGCTGCGCGAGCAAATTGACACCCGCCCGCTCCGCAGGCGCCGCCGCGCGCGCAAAGGCCGCTTGGAGCCGGCGGTGCGCGAAGCGCTGCGACGGGCGGGACTACACGAGGAGGTCGCCGACGACCTCGACCGCCCGGCGCTGTCGCTCTCAGGAGGGCAGCAGCAGCGCCTGTGCATCGCGCGCGCGCTCGCCGCCGACCCGGAGGTGCTGCTGCTCGACGAGCCGTGCTCGGCGCTTGACCCGATCTCCACCGCGGTAATCGAGGAGTTGATCGTGCACCTGCGCGAGAGCGTGGCGATCGTGATCGTCACCCACAATCTGCAGCAGGCGCAGCGTGTGGCCGACCACGTCGCGTTCATGCACCTCGGCGAGCTCGTCGAGTACGGCCCCGCCGAACAGGTGTTCGGCGAACCCCGCCAGCAGCGCACGCGCGACTACATCGGCGGGGCGTTCGGGTGAGCGCCCCCGCTCGGCGCGCGGGACGCCGCGCGGGCGGTGGGAGCGCGCCGGGGGTTGTTGGGGGGAGGGCCGCCCGGAGGCGGCCAGGGGCGGCGCTGCTCGCGCGCGGTGACGCCCGCTGGCGCTGCGCGACGGGTGCGCGCGCACGCGGCCTGGGCGCGGCGCTGCTGCTGGCGCTCGCGCTGGGCGGGTGCGAGAGCAGCCAGGAAAAGAGCGCGCAACTGGAACGGCAGGTGAAGCTCGCCAGGGCGCAGCATCCTGAAGCGGTCGCCAAGGGGCTCGCGATCGCCCGCGCGAGCAGCGCCGTGCGGGTGCTCGAAACGCAGACGGTGCACACCAGCGAAGGCACCGCGGTGGTGGTGACCCTGCGCAACGCCTCCACCCACACCCTGCGCGACGTGCCGATCGCGATCGCGGTGAAGGGCGCAAGCGGAGGCACGCTCTACCAGAACAACGCTCCCGGCCTGGAAGCGGCGCTCACCTCCGTGCCGCTGCTCGCGCCCGGGCAGCAATTCAGCTGGGTCGACGATCAGGTGCAGGCGTCCGAAACGCCGGCGAGCGTGAGCGCGGTGGTGGGCGAAGCGCCGCGGGCGGCGGGCGCGATCCCGCAGATCGTCCTAACGGGCGTGCACGCAGACGAAGAATCCGCCAGCCCCGGCATCGCCGGCACCATTCACAACGACTCCGCGGTCGCTCAGCAGAGCCTCGTCGTCTACGGCCTCGCCCGCCGCGGCACGCGCGTCGTCGCGGCCGGCAGGGCGGTGCTGAGCGAAGTGCCGGCCCACCACGCCCTGCCCTTCCAGGTGCTGCTGATCGGCAGCGCGTCGGGCGCCAAGGTCGAAGCGAGCGCACCGCCGAGCACGCTCTGAGCGTCGCCCGCGCGCATTCGTGCTGGTGTGACGGCTACGAGCGCCCCCGGCCCATCACCTCCAACTATGCAAATCGCAACCTGCGGTTCACGACTGCATGAGTGAGCGAGTGCTCGCCCTAAAGTCGAGTTGACCGATCGGCTTTACTTCGCCAATCGACTTCGCTACAAATATCATGCGCATGCACGTGGACCCCTACATAGTCCTCGGCGCCGCGATCGTCGGCCTGCTCGTGGGCATGACCGGCGCCGGCGGCGGCGCGCTGATGAGCCCGATGTTGATCCTGCTGTTCGGGGTGACGCCCTCGACGGCGATCTCCAGCGACCTCGTCGCCGCCGTGGTGATGCGCCCGGTGGGGGCGGGCGTGCACATGCGCGCGCGCACCGTCAACTTCAAACTGGTCGGCCTGATGGTGCTGGGCTCGGTGCCCGCCGCGTTCCTGGGCGCCTACCTGCTGCACCTGATGGGCAGCTCGAAGATGGATCAGGAAAAAATCGAGATCATCCTCGGCGCGGCGCTGCTGGTGGGCGCCGGCGCGATGGTGCTGCGGATGGCGCTCGACCGCCGCGCGGGGCATGCGCGCACGGCGGCGGTGCACGAGATCGTCCCCCGGCCGCTGCCGACGGTGGCGATCGGGATCGTCGGCGGGCTGATCGTCGGCATGACCTCGGTCGGGTCGGGGTCGCTGATGATCGTGCTGCTGCTGTTCCTCTACCCGGCGATCGGCGCCAGCCAGCTGGTGGGCACCGATCTCACGCAGGCGGTGCCGCTGACGCTCGCCGCCGCGCTCGGCGCGCTCGCCTTCGGGCACGTCGACTTCGGCGTCACCACCTCGCTCATAATCGGCAGCGTGCCGGCGGTGTACGTCGGCTCGCGCCTCTCCTCCTCGCTCCCCGACCGCTACATCCGCCCCGCGATCGCGTTCGTGATCTTCGCCTCGGGGTTGAAGTACGTGGGACTCGAAACCACTGCGCTCGGTTGGGTCCTGTGCGCGACGCTGCTCGCCGGAGGTCTCGCGTGGCTGGCGTTCGGTCGGTCGCAGGGTGCGATGCCGAGCAACGCCGACGCTGTAGCGGGGCGCCCGGTACCTGAGGGCACCGCAACGGTGATCGATCCAGAGCCGGCCAGCATCCGCTAGTCCTGTTGCCCAGCGCACCGCCTCCGCTAGTGGACTACCGCCAGCGACCGCGCTGCTTGAGCACGATCCCCTCCAGGACGTGGGCCACCGTCTCACAGGCGTCCACCGCAGCCTCCAGCGACTCGAAGATGTCCTTCCAGCGGATCACCACCATCGGGTCGATGCCGCCGGCGAACAGCGAGGCGACGGCGTCGCGCTGCAGGCGGTCGCCCTCGTTCTCCAGGCGGTGGATCTCCACCAGGTGGGGGCTCAGCTCGGTGCCGGTGCGCAGGCAGCGCAGCGCGCGCGCGATCTGCTCGCCGGCGCCCACCAGCACCTCGGCGAACTCCACCGACTGCTCCATCGGCGCCTCCACCCCATAGAGCACCATCTGCGCCGCCGCGTGCTCGGTGTAGTCGACGATGTCGTCGAGCGCCGTCGCCAGCGCGTACCCGTCGCCGGTCGCGAACGGCGCGCGCACGCGCCCGCCGGCGCTGAGGCGGTGGATGATGTCGTGGGTGATGCGGTCGCCCTCCTGCTCGCACACCTTCAAATCGCGCGTCAGCGAGGCATGTTCGGGGAAGTCGGCGAGCAGGTCCCGCAGCAGCAGGCCGGAGCGCTGGACGTTGCGCCCCGCCTCCTCCACCAACTCCATCAGCGACCCGTCGAGACCGCGGCGCCAGAAGCTCATCGCGGGCTCCGGAGGTTGGAGGAGTCTCGGCGCGGGAAGCCCATCGCCGGAGGATATTCGCCGCGCGACGCCGACGCGCAGCGGTGCGAGACTCGCGACTCGCCCTTCGCGACACGGTGTGCCTCGGTCCTCATGCTTTTACATTTTTTTCACGAATGAATCACGAGTTTGCAACGTGGCGAGCCGCGCGAAACTGGATCATGCGACCCTGTGGAAGCATCTTTCTTCGGGAACGGTGGCCACTCCGGGGAGCGCGGGAGCTCACCGCGCGCGGACGGGCACTCACCACGCGCGGACGGGAGCCCACCACACGCCGACGGGAGCCCACCACCCGGCGCGCGCGGGGCGACGATCCACGCAGGGGAGCTGGAGATCCACCCCGTCGAGGGCCTCGCGCTGGCAAGCGGGCGAGCGCTGACGCTCTCGGTGCGCGAGTTCTGCCTGCTGGTGGCGCTTGCGCGACGGCAGGGAACGATCGTCACGCGCGAGGAGCTCTACCGCGCGGTATGGAACGGGCAGCTGCGCGCGGGCGACCGCTCGGTTGACGTGTACGTCTCCAAGCTGCGCACCAAGCTCGAAGCAGCGATGCCCGATCGGCGCTTCATCCACACCCACCCCGGCTTCGGCTACCGCTTCCAGCCACAGCCGTTCGCGGGAGCGGCTCCGTTCCCGGATGCCGCCCGCGCGATCGACGGCCAGCGGCAACTTTCACGAGATTTTCACAAGACCGGGGCGGTGGACTAGGAGATTGGACTTGGCAGCATCCGGGCGGGGTGCGCCTTACCTCGTATGTACCCACTACCCCACCCCCTATCAACAAGCCCCCGACAGAGGGAGACTCTGCAGTGATCACCTTGCACAAGACAGCCGCCGCGGCCTTAGGCGTCGCGGCGCTCACGCTGGGCGTGGCCGCGTGCGGCAGCAGCACGAGCACCACCGGCACCACCAACAGCGGCAGCAAAACCCCCGTGCAATCGGCCACCATCTCCGGCGCCGGCTCCACTTTCGCGGCGCCCGTGTACGAACAGTGGGGCTCGCAGTTGGCCGGCCATCCCACGGTCAACTACCAGGCCGTCGGCTCCGGCGCCGGCATCACCGCGCTCGAAGGCAAGACCGTCGACTTCGGCGCCTCCGACCCGCCGCTGAAGGCTGCTGAAGAAACGGCGCTGAAGAAGGTCGGCGAACCGGTGCAGATCCCGATGTTCCTGGGCGCGATCACCATCTCCTACAACCTCCCCGGATTGAAAATCAACGGCGCCAAGCCGGGCGCCGGCCTGAAGCTCGAAGGCACCACGATCGCCGACATCTACCTCGGCAAGATCAAAACCTGGAACGACCCCGCGATCAAGGTGCTCAACCCGCACGCCGAACTGCCGAGCACGCCGATCACCGTCATCCACCGCTCCGACTCCTCGGGCACCAGCGCCGGCTTCACCGGCTTCCTCGCCGCCGTCGACCCCGAATGGGCCAGCAAGGTCGGCTCCGGCAAGGTCGTCCCGTGGCCGACCGGCACCGGCGAGAAGGGCAACGCGGGCGTCGCCGGCGGCGTGCAGCAGACCGTCGGCGCGATCGGCTACGTCGAGCAGGCGTATGCGCTGCAGCACAACTTCACGACCGCGGAAGTGAAGAACAAGGCGGGCAACTTCGTGGCGCCCACGCTGGCGTCGACGAGCGCCGCCGCGGAAGGCGTCACCGTGCCGGCGAACCTCGGCCTCAAGATCAGTAACCCGTCCGCTCCCGACGCCTACCCGATCACCTCGCAGACGTTCGTGGTGGTCTACAAGGACATGTGCAAGGCGGGCGTCCCCGGCGGCAAGAGCGCCGCGGAAGGGGTCAAGCGGTTCCTCGAATACGGCCTCGGCGAAGGGCAGAGCATCCTCGCCAAGGCCGACTACGCCACGCTGCCAGCCACGATTCTCGCCAAGTCCAAGGCGGCGGTCGCGGGACTGACGTGCGAAGGCTCACCGCTGAGCTAGCGTAAAGGGCGCTTTGGAGGCAGCATCGATCCCGAGTGGCGACCGTTCCCTGTTGGAGCGGTCGCCACTCGCGCGCCTGCCCGACCGTGCGCTGAAGTACGGACTCACCGTCCTCGCGGGGCTGATCCTGGTCCTGATCGTCTACTTCTTCGTGCGCCTGTTCGACGAAGCGCGACCCGCCTTCGAAACGTCGGGGGTGATCGGGTTCGTCTTCAGGAACGACTGGAACCCGGCGGCCGAACACTATTACGCGCTGCCGCTGGTGCTCGGCACGCTGCTCACCTCCGGGTTGGCGCTGTTGATCGGCGTGCCCGTGGCGGTCGCCACCGCGGTCTACCTCACCGAGTTGTGCCCCCGACGAGCGCTCTCGCCGCTCACCGTCCTCGTCGAGCTGCTCGCCGCCGTGCCTTCGGTGGTGTACGGGCTGTGGGGC
>DATMMB010000221.1:0-7486 GCA_035569895.1 Solirubrobacteraceae bacterium
GTCCACGCTGGCGGGCAGTGTCTGGAAGTCGCGTTCGGTGGTGCTCAGCGCCGCCTGCGTCGGTCCGCAATCGCCGTTGCCGTTCGCCGCGGCCCGTTCAACCGCCTGGAAGTCGCTCACCAGCGGGCCCGCGTCTTCGGAGGGGATCAACCCGGCGCCGGAGCCGCCGCAGGAGACGAGCACGGCGGCGCCCGCGCCGAGCAGCGCGGCGCACAGCAGGCGCACGGCGGCGGCCCGCCTGCCACCGCGGCGAGGATCGTCACGGCCCGTACGCAACCCGCGCTGAGACGGGGGACGCGGCGAGGAGCGGCTGAGGGGTGGACGGGGCACGCTCACTGACCGTACTCCAGCCGCTCGGCGAGCGAGTCGGGCAGCCGCGCGGCGCGGATCGCGGCGGCGGCGCCGGCGACGTCGTAAGGGGTGCGCCGGTAGGCGGCGGTCCACTCGGCGAGGTCGAGCTCCAGCCACGCCGCGCGCGGATCGCCGTCGCGGGGTTGGCCGATGCTGCCGGGGTTGAGCAGCCACTCGCCGTCGGAGAGGTCGAGCTCGGCGCCGTCGCGGCACGGCCCGCCGCTCGCCAGCCGGCCCGCCGCGCGCACGAACGAGAGCGCCACGTGCGAGTGGCCGATCAACCCCACCCGCTCGCGCTGGCGGTCGAGGCAGAGCTCGGCGAGCAGCGCCGACATCACGTACTCCCACACGGGGTCGCGTGGGCTTGCGTGGTAGAGCCCCACCTGGCCCTCGTTGCCCTGCGGGCGCAGCTCGGCGAGGAAGGCGCGGCTGGCGGGGCTGATCACCTCGCGCGTCCACTGCAGCGCGAGGCCGGCGCCGCGCGTGAACAGCTCCAGCGGCAGCTCGCCGATCGCCGCGAGGTCGTGGTTGCCGGCGAGGCACACGGCGGCGTGCTCGCGGGCCAGCTCGACGCATGCGTCGGGGTCGGCCCCGTAGCCGACGAGGTCGCCGAGGCACCACAGCTCGGCGGCCTCGCTCGCGGCCACGTCTTCGAGCACCGCCTCGAAGGCGTGGCGGTTGCCGTGGATATCGGAGACGATCGCTACCTTCAGGCCTCGTCACTCCCCGCTTCGCCGCCGCCGTACTCGGGCAGGTTCTTGATTCCCTCGCGCGTGCGCCACTTGGAGTAGTTGTCCTCCATCGCGTCGATCAGCTCGCGCATGAAGCGCGGCGAAAGGTTGACGCGGGAGACGACCACGCCCGGCACCTCTTCGGCCTCGACCTCGTGGTCGACGCGCGCGAAGGTGACCGTGAACTCGTAGTCGGAGTGGCTGACGTTGGCGAAGTTCGCGTAAACCCCGCCCATGATCTCGGGCGAGAGGTGGATGTTTATGTGGCGCTCGGCGCCCTGGTCGTCGTCGTTCACAGGGCTAGTATCGCAACCCGTGCGGGTGATCGTCGTAGGGGAGGCGCGAGTGCGGCCGCCGTTCGCCGACGACATGGCCCATTACGGCAAGCTGCTGTCGCGTTATGTGACGCTGGATCTGCTGCAGGTGCGCAGCGCCGGGGCGGTGGCACGGCGGGTGTCGCGGGAGGCGTTCGTGTCGCTGCTCGCCGCTGACGGGCGCGCATACGACAGCCTCGCCTTCAGCGCCTTCATCGAGGAGCGCCGCCGCGCCGGCGGGGAGCTGACGTTCGTGGTCGGCGGCCCGTTCGGCGCGCCGCCGCTGCCGCGCGTCGACCACCGTCTGTCGCTGGGCACGCTGACTCTGCCTCACCAGCTCGCGTGGGTTGTGCTGCTCGAGCAGCTCTACCGCGCGCATAAGATCATCTCCGGCGAGCCCTACCACTATTGAGATGATCGGCCCTTCCAGCGACACCGACACGACCGCCGCCGCGCGCACCCCCCTGGACGGGCTGCGCGCGGCGGTGCTGGCCGCCGCGGCCGGGCTCGCCGGCGGCGCCGACGGTCGCGAGCCCGAGGGCGTCACGCTCGAGCGCCCGCCGCAGCCCGCCTTCGGCGACTACTCCACTAACGCGGCGCTGCTGCTGGCGCCGCGGATGGGTGTGGCGCCCCGCGAGGCGGCCGCGCGACTGGGGACCGAGCTGAAGCTGCTGGTGGGGGAGGAGCTCGAGCGCTTTGAGGTCGCGGGGCCGGGCTTCGTGAACCTCTTCATGGCCGATCGCTGGCTGCGGCGCGCGCTCGGGTCGATCCTCGACGCCGGCGAGCGCTATGGCGCGGGCGGGGCTGCGCGCGGCGAACGGATCCTGGTGGAGTTCGTCAGCGCCAACCCAACCGGCCCGATGCACGTCGGGCACGCGCGCAATGCCGCCTACGGCGACGCGCTGGCGCGGCTGCTGGCGCTGCATGGGCACGAGGTGACGCGCGAGTTCTACGTCAACGACGCCGGCTCGCAGGTGGGCAAGCTCGGCGACTCGATCCTCGCCTTGGCGCAGGGTCGCCCGCTGCCGGAGGATGGCTACAGGGGGGAGTACGTCGCGGAGCTGGCGGCGACGCTGACAGGCGCCGCGCCGCTCGACGCGGCGCAGCTGGGCCACCGGGCGGTTGAGCTGATGGTGGAGCGAATGCGCGCTTCGCTCACGAGCTTCGGAGTCGGCGACTTCGATAGCTGGCAGTTCGAGAGCGAGCTGCACGAGGGCAGCCCGAGCAAGGTGGAGCACGCACTGAAGCTGCTGGAGCAGCAGGGCCACACCTACCGGCAGGAGGGGGCGCTGTGGCTGCGCACCACCCCCTTTGGCGATGACAAGGACCGGGTGCTCGTGCGGTCGAACGGGGAGCACACCTACTTCGCCTCGGACATCGCCTACCACCTCGACAAGCGCGAGCGCGGGTATGAGCGCCAGATCGACGTATGGGGCGCCGACCACCACGGGTATGTGGCGCGGATGAAGGCGGCGTATGTCGCGCTCGGCGGGGACGAGGGACACCTGGAAATGCTGATCATGCAGCTCGTGCACCTCGTGCGACGGGGCGAGCGCGCGCAGATGTCGAAGCGCGCCGGCGAGTTCGTGACGCTCGAGGATCTCGTGGGAGAGATCGGGGTGGACGCCGCGCGCTGGTATCTGCTGTCGCGCTCGCACGACACCACGATCGACCTCGACCTCGACCTCGCCCGTGCGCAGAGCAGCGAGAACCCTGTGTACTACGTGCAGTACGCGCACGCGCGGATCGCGTCGATGCTGACGAAAGCCGGGATCGTGCGAGTGGCCGGCGCGCTGGAGGGATTTGGCGCGGGCGAGCCGCCGCCGGGCGCCCAGCCGCGAGCAGGCGGGGGGAGCACGAGCGCCGCGCCGGTCGGTGCCGACCCGGCCGGCCAAGCGCCCGAAGCGTCGCCTCCCACCGAGCCGCCGCGCTCTCTAGAGGCGCTGCATGCCACCGAGCCGTTGCATCCCTCCGAGCGCGCGCTGATCAAGCGGCTGCTGCAGCTACCCGGCGAGGTGCGGGAGGCGGCGCAGCGCCGGGCTCCGCACCGGATCGCCACCTATGCGCTGCAGGTGGCGCAGGACTTCACCGCGTTCTACCGTGACTGCCACGTGGTCGGCGCCGAGCCCGCCGTGCTGGAGCGCCAGCGAATCGCGCTGTGCGTCGCCGCGCGCGGCACGATCACCCGCTGCCTGGAGGACCTCCTGGGCGTGACGGCGCCGCGGGAGATGTGATCAGCCAAACCGCGCGATGTCAGCGTCCAGCCGGGCGGCGTCGGCGGGGCTGAGCGGATATGGAGGCCCGCCCTCCCCGCCCTCCCCACCGTCCCCGACACCCGGTGCCGCGCGGGCACGGCGTCGCCAGCGCCCTAGCAGCAGCGCGAGCGCTGCCAGCACCGCGAGCACGACGGCCGGCGGGACGATGTAGACGGCGAGATCGAAGCCGTGGTCGCTCGGCAGCGCGAGCACGGCCGGGCCGTATTCGCGCACGAGCGCGCGCTTGATCTGCGCTTCGCTCATCCCCGCGGCGATCAGCCGCTCGATGAATGCCCGCTCCCGATCGGCCTGCGGAGATTGGGCGACCTGCAGCGAGATTTTGCAGGTGACGCACATCACCTGGCTTTCGACCGCCGGCAGCGTCGTGCGGGGCGTGACCGCGAACGCCTCCGACGGGGTGCCGGCAGAGAGCGCCACGGCAACGAGGCATGCGCTCGCGCTCAGCGCAGCTACTCGCAGGGGACGGGGGGACTGGAGTGCGCTCAAAGCCACCACCCACAGGGGTACCGGCGATGGGATGCGCGCGCGTGGCTCATGCGCTTTCGGCCAGCCGCAGCGCCTGTTCGACGAACGGCCGTTCGATCTCGCCGCGCACCGCCGCTGTGATGTGCCCGGCGGGGTTGATGAGGAAGCTCTCGGGCAGCTGGTCGGTGCCGTAAAGGTGTGCGTATTCGCCGCTCCCGTCGCGCAGGTTGGGGTAGGTGAGGTGGTGTTCGCGCACGAACTTCAGCGATTCCGACGCCACGTCCAGGTCGGTCACTCCGAGCACCGTGGCATGGCGGCGTTCCAGCTGGCGCTGCAGCCGCTCCATCGCCGGCGCCTCCGCCTGGCAGGGGGGGCACCAGGAGGCCCAGAAGTTCAGCACCACCACCCTGCCGCGGTAGGCCGCGAGCGAGCTCTCGCCGCGGCCGATCAGCACCGGCAGCGCCTCTCCAGCCTGAGGCGCGAGCGGCTGGCGGCCTTCGTGCAGCGCCTGATCGATGCTGCGACTGGGCGCCTCGTGCGACACGCCGTAGATCAGCAGCCCAAGGAAGGCGGCGCCGAGGAGCGAGGCGAGGATCGGTGCGAGCAGGCGCTTCACAAGCGCATAATATGGAGCTGCAGCGCGGTGGTAGCTCAGTTGGTAGAGCGCAAGCTTCCCAAGCTTGAGGTCGCGAGTTCGAACCTCGTCCGCCGCTTACGTTTGGTGGGGCTGTTGTTGGCTCTGTGACCGGGGATTCGGGGGGTTAGCGGGCCAGCGGCTCTGCGGACAGACGCGGGCGTTCGCGGGCAAGAAGGACGCAAATCTGCTGCCACCGTGCTGCCACGGGATCGGGCGCCGGCGGTCTGCTGGTAGCGCGGTGGGCTCGACGTGCGCCGCGAGGTGTTCGCGGGGCGTCGGTGTCGTGTCAGCGGGCGTGTCGAGCGCGCAGGCGACGGGAGTGCTCAGGGGGAGGAGTTGGGCCGTGTTGCTCGATACGCCTGGTATGAGCAGGCGGCAGGCCCAACGTGCGCAACATCGATACCTGACCACCCGCGAGGCTGCAGCTTGGCTGGGAGTCCACGAGCGCACGGTGCGCCGCTACATCTCCGCGGGGCTGCTCGACTACCGAAAGCTCCCGGGCGGCCACTACCGGATACCGCAGGAGGCGATCGACGGGTTCTGGGGCATGGTCGACGGTGCGCAGCAGCGTCGGTGTCGAGTTCCCGCAGCGGAGCGTCTGCGGGCCGGTTCGGCGAGTCCGATGCCGGCAGAGCGCGATCGCCGCTCTCGTCTCGAGCTCGCGGTCGGCGAGCGGTCGGCTGTCGCCTACGACCTCTCGCTGGAGGTGCTGGCGGCATTGCGCAGGGAGGTGGTTGCCGGCGATGGCTAGACCCTGGAAGCGGCATCGTAGGTGGCCGCACATCGCCAAGAGTGGGGCGAGGTCGTACGGCCTGGGCTTCTACGACCACGAGGGCGTGGAACGCTCGCGCTCGTTCCCGACGGCGAAGGCTGCGCATGAATGGATCGACGACTACGTCGCCGCCGAGCGTCGAGGTCCAGACAGCCTGCGACGGTTCCTGCTCGACCTCGACGCGAAGGAGGCGAACGCGGCGACCGAGACCCGGACGATCGGCGAGGTCGTGCAGCTCTACTTCGCGTTCAATGCCCCCGACACGGCGGACGGTTTGGCCGCCTCGACGTTCCGCACGTACTCGTGGTCGGCCAACCGCCACCTGCTCGGCAATGAGGGCGCGGTCAAAGGCCGGCGTGTGCGGCCGGCGACATATGCAGTGAAGCTGGCGGCGGAACCGGCGGAGCGCTTCAACCACGCCGCCGCGCCGCGGGCTCTGCGCGAGGCAATGCGACGGGAGCGGGTTGGACAGTCCGCCCGCGCCCACGCGTGGCGGGTCCTCTCAGCCGTGCTCTCCTGGGCGGCGCAGTCAGACCTCGTGCCCGAGATCCAGACCAACGGCTGCCTGCTCGCCAACGAGCGGGTCGGCAACAGACGCAAGTCCGCGCGCCGCACGTCCGGGCGCAGCACCGTCCGGCGCTGCGGAGAGGAGATCCGCAGCTGGGCGCTCGCGCCGAGGGCCGTCGAGCTGATCCGCGCGGAGATGCTCGCACGTGCCGCCCGCGCGCGCAGGCCGATCATGGCCTACCGCGACGCGACGCTCGTCTCTCTTCAGTTCGGACTTGGGCTGCGCAACCAAGAGGTCTACGGCATCCGCTGGTCGACGTTCGACGGCGAGCGGGCGCGCATTGTCGAGGTCTTGAGCTGGAACGAGCTCGACGAGCTGGGCAAGACCGAGCACGCCACCGGCCGTTCTGCGAAGGTGCCGGCGCTGCTGCGCGAGGATTTGCAGTGGTGGCGGACACGGCTGCGCGAGCATGGATATTCGACACGCGGCGTCGACTTCGTCATACCCGGCGACCTCGCCAGCGAGGAGTGGGGCATTCGCGACCCCAGGACAGGCGCCTGCCACGTGAGCAGCAACCAGGCCCAGAAGTGGGGGCCGCGGTACCTGAAGCCGGCCGTCAATTCCGTCGCTGACAACCAAGATGGTTACGCCAGCGTACGCGGCGCGACTCCGTACTCGCTCAGGCGCGGCGGGATCTCGACGCGGCTCCGCGGCGAAGACGCACAGTCGGTCGCACAGCAATGCGGAACGAGCCTGGAAATGCTCTCCCAACACTACAGCTACGAGATCGACGACTTCGGCCACCTCGGCCCGCGATCGGTCGATGAGCAGTGGCGCGAGGCGCGTGTTGTCGTCGGTTGCGCGTAGCCGCTTGTCGCTGGTACGGCATGTGCGGGAGAGTCCGCCGAGCACCGGCACGATGGGGTAACCTCGGCTCGTGGTACTGCCCGGGATCGTCTTGGGCGCGCGGCGAGTTCGTGGGGCCGGGGCGGACCACCACCACACGGGATGAGGTCGTGGCTGAGCTGCTGTCGGTCGAGCGGGTGACGAAGGGATATTCGCGGGGGAGCGAGTGGGTGCCGGTGCTGGCGGACGTCTCGCTGGAGGTTCTGCCTGGGGAGGTCGTGGCGACCATCGGCGGCCGGTTGAAGGGCAAGACGACGCTGCTGAAGATCGCGGCGGGCATGGAGTGTCCCGATCGCGGTTCGGTGCTGCTGAAGGCCGAGGAACCTTCGAAGCTCGCGGACAGGCCGCGCGAGATCAGGTGGATCGATCGTGAGGGGCCGGGTCTAGGGGTGATCGTCTCGGAGTTCGTCGGCTGGCCGCTGGCGCCGAATGGGCGAGGGCGGTCGCGGGCTGAAGACGTGGCGAAGCGGATGTTGGAGCGGGTCGGGGCACCAGAATGTGCCGGGCGACGCTGGGGGGAGCTGTC
>DATMMB010000222.1:0-6421 GCA_035569895.1 Solirubrobacteraceae bacterium
AACACGCCGCTGCTGGCGCCCGACCTGCTGCGCGTGCCGCAGCTGCGCGCCGGCCTGACGACGCTCGTCTCCCAATATTTGATCCTCGCCGGCACGTTCTTCGTGCTGCCGCTGTATCTGCAGCTGGTGCTTGGCAAGGACGCGCTGGAAACCGGCGTGAAGATCCTGCCGATCTCGGTGGCGATGATGGTCGCCGCGGTGCTCGGCCCGCGGTTGGCGATGCGCACCTCTCCCCGCCGCGTGGTGCAGATCGGCCTCGGCTTCCTGCTGGTGTCGATCGCCGCCCTGATGGCCACGATCTCGCCCACGCTCTCCTCGTTGCCGTGGGCGCTGTCGCTCGCCGGCTTCGGCGCCGGCATCGGCTTGGCGATCTCGCAGCTGGGCAACGTGGTGATGTCCTCGGTGGACGAATCCCGTTCCAGCGAGGCCGGCGGCGTGCAGGGCGCCTCGCAGAACCTCGGCCAGTCGCTCGGCACGGCGCTGATTGGCGCCGTGTTGCTCACCGGGCTCACGACCGGTTTTCACGAGCGGGTGCAGGCCGACCCGGCGATCCCGCCACGGGTGGAGCAGCAGGTGCTGAGCGGTACCGAGGGCGGCTTGCAGATGGTCTCCCAGGCGCAGTTCGAAGCCGACGCCAAGCAGGCCGGCCTGCCGCCCAGGCAGGTGGACAAGCTCACCGCCTTCTACAGCGACGCCCAGATTGAAGCGCTCAAGCGCGCGCTGCTGGTGGCCTGCGCCTTCTCGCTCGTAGGGCTGTGGTTTGCGCGGGCGCTGCCGGGCGAGGCGCTGGCCGCGGCCGGCGAGGACAAGGCGACCGTGCCCGAACCGCGCGCCCAACTTGCCTGATACCACCCGCGGCGGGCGAGGGCGGATCACCTCGGCAGCGTGCAGGCTGCGTGGCGGATGACGAGCGCGGGTCCGACCGGAGCGAGCCCAACCCCCGCGGCGGGGACCCCTGCCGTGGCCGGTGGCGAAGTCGCGGCGCGGCGCCACCCGCCGGGGTTCTGGCGCGCGCGCGCGCTGGTGGGGCTGGCGAGCATCCTCTTGATCTTCGCGATCATGGCGACCTGGATCAGAGCGCAGATCATCGACACCGAAGGGTGGACGCAGACCAGCGTACGGCTGCTGCAGAACGAAAAGGTGCGCGAAGTGGTCGCCAACGACCTCTCCGAACGCGTGCTGGCGGTCGCCAACGTCCAAAATCTGGCCGCCGAAAGACTGCCCAAGGAACTGCAGGCGCTGGCGCCGGTGCTGTCGACCGCCGCGTCACAGGTGGTGCCGAAAGCGATCGAAAAGGCGCTTGAAGTTCCCGCCGTGCAGGAACTGTGGGGGCGCGCCAACCACCTGACGCACGAACAGGTGATGAAGGTGTTGAACGGCGGCACCGCGGCGCTGTCCACCCAGGGCGGGGTGGTGAGCATCAACCTCGAAGTGCTGCTCGACCGGATCGGCGCGCGGCTGGGGGTGGGCAGCGAAGTGGGCTCCAAACTGCCGGCCGACAAGCGCAAACTTGAGCTGCTGCGCTCCAACCAGCTGAAGTTGGCGCAGGACGGCGTAAAAGTGATGAAAGGCCTCTCGTTCATCCTGCCGCTGCTGGTGATTTTGATGTACGTTGGCGCGCTGGCGCTCGCCGCCGGCTACCGCCGGCGGGTGCTGCTGGAGATCGGCTTCGGGGTCATTGCCGGCGCGCTGCTGGCGCTGGTGCTGCGCCGCTGGATCGACTCCTATGTGGTCAACAACCTCGTCAAGAACGAAGGCGTGCGCCCGGCCGCGCGCGAAGTGCTCGAGATCGCCACCGCCGGCTGGCGCAGCCGCGCGCTATGGCTGCTGATCACCGGCGTGATCGTGATCTTCGCCGGCTGGCTGGCCGGCCCGATGCGCTGGGCGGTGCAACTGCGCCAATGGATTGCCGATCCGCTGGAGCGCCACCCCGCCTGGTTTGCGAGCGGCGCGGCGGCGATCGTGCTGCTGATCGCCACGCTTGGCCCGGACCGCACGCCCGGCCAGGCGCTGCCGCTCTTGATCGAGCTGGTGCTTGTCGTCCTCGGCGTGCTCGCGCTGCGCCACCAGATCGCGCAGGAGCAGGGAGAGTGGGGCGGAGCGGCGCTGCCGGGCGGCGACCCCCCGCCGGGCTGGTCGGCAACGCCACACGGTGGCCCCAAGACATCTTCTTTGCCCACATCCCTGCCCAGGACATCCCTGTCAGGCGGTGGCGCGCCACCGCCGTCGGGGGAGGCACCGCCGTCGGGGGAGGCGCCGCCGAAGGTGGGCGAGTCGCCTACGCCCGGCTGAAGCCGCTCAGCATTCGATCGCCGCAAACGTCTGTTTGTAGCTGGTGGCGAGTTTTTCGGCGACGGTGAGAAGCTTGGTGAGCGCCTGCGGCAGCGTGAGCGAGGCAAGCTCGTGCTCGATCGTGGTCAGTTCGGCGGACAGCTGGGCGTTGGCTTTTTCGACTTCTTCCTTGCGCTTGCCATTCAGCTTGCCCTCGGCGCTTTTCACCTTGGTGAGCCCCGCTTCGATCGACTTGATGTCGCTCTGCACCGTGCTGGCGCTGGCGTTGGCGAGCGTGATGCTTTTGAGGCTGTTGACGCCTTCGTCGACTTCCTTCTTGCCTTCGCACACCGTCTTTTCGGCCTTGGCCTGTTCGGATTCGCCGCAGCCGCTCACCAGCGCGAACGGCACCACCACGGCCAGCACAGCCACGTAGGGGCGGGGGGAGCGCACGCCCTCACGCTACGCGCGCGGCGGGTGAGCGACCATCACTCGCGGGGGGTGATGAGCGCTCACCCTTGCCGCCCCGACCATTGATGGACCGCTCCCCGATTTTCAGGAGGTCACCAGATGGCTGACCAGCCCCTGTTCGTGTTCGTCGGCGTCTACCCCAACCAGGAGGCGGCACACGCCGACTACGAGGCCCTGCGCACCGCCCACGCCGAGGGCCTGGTGGGCACCTACGATGCCGCCGACATCTTCAAGGACAAGGAGGGCAAGGTGCACGTGCACAAGCACGAGAAGCCCACCCAGCACGGCGCCTGGACGGGCGCCGCGGTGGGCGCGGTGATCGGCGTGCTGTTCCCGCCGTCGATCATCGGCGCGGGCGTGGTCGGCGCCGGCGCCGGCGGCCTGGTCGGCCACCTGTGGCACGGGATGTCGCGCTCGGACATGAAGGAGCTGGGCGAAGCGCTCGACGAGGGCCAGGCGGCGCTTGTCGTGGTGGGTCGCTCGCGCGTGCTGGAACAGGCCGAAAAACTGCTCTCCCGCGCGGAAAAGATGATGGAGAAGGAACTCGCCGCCGCCGACGCCGCGCGCTTTGAGCAGGAACTGGTCGAGGCGGGGGCGTAGGCTCCCGAGTGCATGACCAACGATCTCGCGCGGTGGCAGTTCGCCACCACCAGCATCTACCACTTCCTGTTCGTGCCCGTCACGATCGGGCTGGCGTTGCTCGTCGCGATCCTGCAAACCGCGTGGCACCGGGGCGGCAACGAGGAGTACCGGCGCCTCACGCGCTTCTTCGGGACGCTGCTGTTGATCAACGTCGCCGTGGGAGTCGTCACCGGGCTCGTGCAGGAGTTCGAGTTCGGGATGAACTGGTCGACCTACTCGCGCTACGTCGGCGACGTGTTCGGCGGGCCGCTGGCGATGGAGGGGCTCGCGGCATTCTTTCTGGAGTCCACCTTCCTCGGGCTGTGGCTGTTCGGCTGGGGGCGGCTGCCCAAGCGCGTGCATCTGGCGTGCATCTGGCTGGTTGCGGGCGGGGCGATGCTCTCGGCGATGTTCATCATGGTCGCCAACTCGTGGATGCAGCACCCCGTCGGGTACACGATGAACAGCCACGGCGAACCGCAGCTCAGCAACATCGCGGCGCTGTTCACCAATCCCACATTCCTGTGGGGGTACGTGCATGTGATCCTCGCCTCGCTGATCACCGGGGCGCTCGTGATGCTCGCGGTGGCGGCGTGGCATCTGCGCAAACAGCGCGAGGTGCCTGCTTTTCACAAAGCGGCGCAGGTGTCGGTGGCGGTGCTGCTGCCCTCGATTCTGCTGACGATGTTCGTCGGCAGCGAGCTGGGGGTGGTCGAGACCAAGTACCAGCCGATGAAGATCGCTGCCGCGGAGGCGCAGTGGGAAAACTGCCAGCCGTGCTCGTTCTCGTTGTTTCAGATCGGTGGCGGCAACAACGATAAGACGCCCTCGCAGATCATCGAAATCCCCAAACTGCTGTCGGTGCTCGCGACCAACTCCTTCGGCGGCGGCGTGACCGGCCTCAACCAGTTGCAGCGCGAATACGAAAAGAAATACGGGCCGGGCAACTATGTGCCCGACGTCTTCATCCAGTACTGGTCGATGCGGGTCATGGCCTACCTGGCGACGCTGATCGTGCTGCTGGCGCTGTGGGGCGGGTGGCTGCTGCACCGCGGGCGCTTCGATCGCTCGAAGTGGTTCCTACGACTGTCGATCTGGGCTGTCGTCACACCCTTCCTGATGAACACTGCCGGCTGGCTGCTCACCGAGAGCGGCCGCCAGCCGTGGATCGTGCAGGGCTTGATGAAGACCGCCAACGCCAACTCGCCGTCGGTGAGCGCCACCGAGATCTGGATCAGCCTTACGGCGTTCGTGCTGGTCTATATCGCGCTCGGGGCCGTCGAGGTGGTGCTGATGACGCGCTACGCGCGCAAAGGGCTCGAGCCTGAGGGCGTCGGCGACGGCGGGTCTGGCTCCGCGCCAAGTGGAACCCCCGCGGCGGATGCGTCCGGTGTGGGCGGGACCTCGATTCCGGCGCTGACCTACTGAGGAGGGGTTATATGGCATCCAAACGCACCCCTACCACTTCACAAAATGAAGGGTTAGAGCATGAAGAAAGTGTTGTTTGTTTTTGGCCCCTACAACTTCATTTTTGGCCCCTACAACTTCAGAAAATGAAGGGTTGGGGCCTGAAAAACACGTGCACAACCCCCGACACCACCACGGACTGAGGCCCGTATGCATTTGCACACGCTGTGGTTCGTGATCCTCGCGATCCTGTGGGTGGGGTTCTTCGTGTTGGAGGGCTTCGATTTCGGCGTCGGCGCCCTGCACGCGCTGCTTGGCCGCAGCGACACCGAGCGACGGGTGGCGATCAACACGATCGGCCCGTGGTGGGACGGCAACGAGGTGTGGCTGGTCGTCGCGGGCGCCGGCACGTTCGCGGCCTTCCCGGGGTGGTATGCGACAATGTTCTCCGCGCTCTACCTGGCGCTGCTGCTGGTGCTGGTGGCGCTGATGGCGCGCGGGGTGGCGTTCGAGCTCCGGGGCAAGAGCGAGGATCCGCGCTGGCGGGCGACGTGGACGTGGTGCCTGACGCTCGGCAGCCTGCTGATCCCGCTGCTGATCGGCGTCGGCCTCGGCGACCTGCTGAACGGCTTGCCGATCGACTCCCAACACGATTTCACCGGCAACTTCTTCGACCTGCTCACCCCCTACGGCCTGTGGACCGGCGTGACGCTGGTCGCGCTGTGCCTGTTGCACGGCGCCACCTTCCTCAAGCTCAGGACCACGGACCACGTGCGCGAGCGAGCGCGTGCCGCCGCGCGGCCGCTTGGCTGGGTGGCGATCGCAATGGTGGTCGGCTGGGTGATCTGGACACGCAGCGTGGCGGGCGGCCCCGACGTGCCCCAGCCCGTGGAGATCCTCGCGCTGATCGCGGCCGGCTTCGCGGCGCGACTGGCGATGACCGACCACGACGGCCTGTCCTTCGCCTCCTCGGCCGTCGCGATCGCCGCGACCGTGGGCTCGATCTTCATCGACCTGTATCCGAACGTGATGGTGTCGAGCACGAACGCCGCGTACAACCTGACGGTGAACAACGTGGCTTCAGGTCACTATGCGCTGACGGTGATGACGGTCGTCGCCGTGATCTTCTTTCCGCTCGTGCTGCTCTACCAGGGCTGGTCCTTCCACGTGTTCCGCGCCCGGCTCAAGGCTCCCGCCGAGCAGGCAGACATGCAGTCCGGCCCAGAGCAGGCCCCGCAAGCCGGCTAGGTAGAGGTTCAGACACTCCTCTAATGTGGCTCGGCGGTTGGTAGGACCAACTCCTTCGAGCGCACCCGGGCGGGCGAGCCATTACCGCACAGCTTCACCAGGCATCGATGTTGGGGCGTCGCTTGGCTAAGCGCTTGCGCCAGTCCTCGACGGGCGGGTCGAACAGGGTGGCGATCCAGCGCCGCGAGTCTGCCGGGTCGATCACGTCGTCGATCTCGCCGTAGGCCGCCATGTTCAGGCCCTCCCCGTGCGTGTATGCCGCGGCGACCGTCGCTTGGAAGACGCGCTCGCGCTCCTCCGGGTCCTCGATCGCGTCGAGCTCGCGGCGCATACCGAGTCGCACCGCGCCCTCCAAGCCCATGCCCCCGAACTCCGATGTCGGCCAGCCGACGGTGAACAGTGG
>DATMMB010000223.1:0-5449 GCA_035569895.1 Solirubrobacteraceae bacterium
AGCACCTCATCCAGCTCTTGGCGAAACCTCTCGCTCGGGGCTACCTTCTCCATGCGGGCGTACCTCCATCTTCGACTTTGTCAGGGTCAAAGCGGAGGCTACGCCCGCAACCTCAATTCCCCCGGCTCACGGGACGCGACCCCAGCGGCAGTGCGTGCAGCTACAAGCGGCGGATGCTCGATCGGTCTGGGATCGAGTTCTCGCAGGCGATCCCGGGGATCCTCAACCTGGCCGACATCGATGGGCTCCTCGGACTGATTGCTCCGCGGCCTCTGCTGCTGTTATCCGCGACCGAGGATCGCTACTCGGCTGACGCTCCAGAGGCCGTGCAGGCGGCCACGGGTGCCTGGGAGGCTCGCGGCGCGCGCGAGAAGTTGGAGCACGTCCGCTACAAGGGCGGCCACGCACTCACGCCAGAGCGCACCGAAAAGATCATCAGGTGGGTGACTGGGCAAGCCAACGGGTAACGCAAGCCAACAGGTAACCGATGCGGCACGGAGTGACCCGCGTGGCGTGCCCGGTGCGGCCCTCTCCTTGTCGTCCCATGCGACCAATCCATGCGGCGTCAACGATCGTTAGAGGCACGGTCCTACGTCGGGCTCAAGTGCTCAGGTCGGCGCTCAGCTAGGCGATCGCACCCGGGACCTCGTCTTTGAGCATCTGCGAGATCTGTTCGCGCAGCTGCGGCGTGTTCTCGTGTCCGTGCGCCGTCACCGCATGGGCGACGGCCGCGTCGAGGACGTGCTCGTCGCTTCCTGCCATCGCCAGATCACAGTTGTTGTCGCTCGGCATCTCACGGCAGTCGATGTACTTACGAGACATTGGCTCCTCCAGTCGGTGTTGGTGGGCCGCTATCCTACCTACCAATAGGTAAGAAGTCAAATACGCCTGCGAGAATGCTGCAAATGGCTGTGAGAGCGCACGACACGAGGTTTGGCCCCGAGGCGCCTGACGCCGAGCAGCGGCCCGCGAACACGCGCACGCGCATCCTCGACGTCGGTGAACAACTCGTTCAGGTTCGCGGCTTTAACGGCTTCAGCTATGCGGACGTAGCCGCCGAGCTTTCCGTCACGAAGGCCAGTCTCCACTACCACTTCCCCAGCAAGGCCGAGCTGGGCGAGGCCATCATCGTCCGCTACGCGGAGCGTTTCGCGCACGCGCTTGCAGCCATTGACGCAAACATCGCGCTGGCCCCCGCCAAGCTCGACGCGTACGCGAACCTATACGCCGAAGTGCTGCGCCGAGAACGGATGTGCCTTTGCGGCATGCTCGCCGCCGAGTACCAGACTCTCCCCAGCCCGATCCGCGACGCCGTGGTCGCGTTCCTCAACGACAACGAGGCGTGGCTCGCGCTGGTCCTCGAACACGGCCGCAAAGATGGAAGCCTGCGCTTCAGCAACACAGCCGCTGACACCGCCCGAAGCATCGTCAGCGGCCTCGAGGGTGCCATGCTCGTGGCACGACCCTACGGTGCGGTCGACCGGTTCGAAACCACGGCGGCCCAACTCCTTGCAGGTCTCGCCGGCACCAAGACCACCAAGAGCTGAATGACCTCTCCTCGCGCTGCCCGCCCGAGGTGGCGTCGGAGCAGTCGTGGGCGGGCCACGGCCGCGCGAGGGTGCCGGAGCCGCACGCCGAGCCGACCCCGCGCGGGGCTACGCTGACACACCGGTGCGCGTCCTCATCTTCCACGGCTACCTGCTCGCCGGCACCGGCTCGAACATCTACAACGCCCGCCTCGCGCGGGCGCTGGTGGGGTTGGGCGACGAGGTGCACCTGCTCTGCCAGGATCGCCACCCCGAGCGCCAGCCGTTCGTCGACGCGGTCGGCGAGTGGGAGGGAGGCGAGCTGCGGGTGCGGACGGTGCGCGAGCCGGTGCGCTGCACCATCTACCGCCCGGACATCGGCGGCCTGCTGCCGGTGTATGTCGAGGACCCTTACGAGGGGATCGAAGCGCGCGCGTTCGCGCGCTGCAGCGATGCGGAGATCGCGCGCTACATCGACTCCAACGTCGCCGCCGTGCGCGAGGTGGTGGCGCGCGTGCGGCCCGACGTGGCGCTCGCCAACCATCTGGTGATGGGGCCGGCGATCCTCGCCCGCGCGCTCGCGGGCAACGGCGTGAGGTACGCCGTCAAGGTGCATGGGAGCGCGCTCGAGTACACCGTCAAGCCCGAGCCCGCCCGCTTCCTGCCGTATGCGCGCGAAGGGGTGCGCGACGCGGCGGCGATCCTCGTCGGCTCGGCGCACACCGCGGGCAGTCTGTGGGACGCCGTGGGCGACCCGGCGATCGAGCAGCGCACCCGGCTCGCGCCGCCGGGCGTCGACGTGGAGCTCTTCAAACCGAGCCCGCACGAGGAGGCGGGCCGCGCGGCGGAGCCGCGCGCCGCGTTCGTCGGCAAGCTGATCGTCAACAAGGGCGTCGATCTGCTAATCGCCGCGTGGCCGCTGGTGCTCGAGCGGGTGCCGCGCGCGCGGCTCGAGATCGTCGGCTTCGGCGAGGATCGCGAGTGGTTGGAGCGGCTGTCGCGGACGCTTGCCGCCGGCGACCTGGAGTCGGCGACCGAGCTGGCGCGCGCCGGTCGCCCGGCCGGCTCCGCCCCTGCCCCGGCCGGCTCCGCCCCTGCCCCGGCCGGCTCCGTCCCTGCCCCGGCCGGCGGGGAGGTGCCGCGCACGCCGCCGGGCGAGGACGAGCCCGCGCCGCTGCGCCACCTCGCGGCGTTCCTGGGGGGCCTCGACGGCGCGCGCCGCGAGCGCTACCTCGCGGCGGCCCGCGCGCTGCCCGAGCGGGCGCGCTTCCTCGGGCGCTACGAGCACGACGAACTGGCGCGGCTGCTGGCGCACTGCGAGGCGATCGTCGTGCCGAGCACCTTCCCCGAGGCGTTCGGCATGGTGGCGGCGGAGGGCGCGGCGTGCGGCGCGCTGCCGGTGAGCGCCGGCCACTCCGGCTTGGCGGAGGTGAGTGCGGCGCTCGCCCGCGCTGTGCCCACGCAGGCGGCGGGGTGGCTGTCATTCCCCGTCGACGACGACGCTGTGCCCGCGCTCGCGGAGCGCCTGATCGGCTGGTTGCACGCCGACGCGGCGCTGCGCGCCGACACCCGCGCGGCGCTGGTGGCGACGGTGCGCGAGCTGTGGTCGTGGGAAGGCGTGGCGCGGGGAGTGATCGCCGCCGCGTGCGGTGAGCTGGACGCGCTGCCCCGGCCGTAGTGCGCGCCCTCGCCGCCCGGATGTGCGCCGCACGTTCGCCGCCGCGGTCTCGTTCGCCGCGGCCGTCCCGCGGGACGCCGCCCGCGGCATCGAGTAGAGTTTCGCTCGCTGTGAGGGAGCTGGGTAAGTACGGGGCGTTGCTGATAGCTGCTGGCGCGATGCTGCTCGCGGCCGGCTGTGGATCGGTGAAGCACGGCGAAGAAGCCAACCTCGTGCTCGGCAAGCAGGTGTTCGTCGCCAAGTGCGGCGCCTGTCACACCCTCGCGCGCGCCAACACGAAGGGGACGGTCGGTCCCAACCTCGACGAAGCGTTCCGCCACGCCGTCGATGAAGGGCTGGGGCGCAACACGATCCGCGGCGTTGTGCAGTACCAGGTGGAATACCCCAACCCGAACAATGTGATGCCCAAAGGGCTCGCGAGCGGCTCCACGCTCAAAGACATCGCCGCCTACGTCGCCTACGCCGCCGCCCGACCCGGCGCCGACAAGGGCCTGCTCGCGGGCGCCGTCGCCGCGCCGGGCTCGGGCAAGCCGGCGGTGGAGCAGAACGGCAAGCTCGCGCTGGAAGCCGCCCCGGGCGGGCAGCTCGCGTACACCGCCAACAAAGCCACCGCCACCGCCGGGCCGGTGACGATCGAGATGAAAAACATGTCGGGCGTGATGCACAACGTGGCGATCCAGTCGGGCACGAGCGGCCCGGTGCTCGGGCACACCGAATTCCAGACGCACGGCACCGCCTCGTTCTCGGTGCAATTGAAGCCGGGCACCTACACATTCTTCTGCCAGGCGCCCGGCCACCGCGCGGCGGGGATGTACGGGACACTGACTGTGAAGTAGGGCGCCGGCGCATGCGCGGCACGACGTCGCATGCTTGGAAAAAAGCGAGGGCTTGCACGAAGTTGAGGCTTCGCTGATCGGTGAGTGCGTCTGAGTGTCACGGGTCGCGCATGCGCGACGGTCGACGGTGCATGCTTTGGAAAAAGCGAGGCTCGCACGTTGTTGGGGCTTGCGCTTACGGTCGGGTCTGAGTGCTTGGGTCGCGCATGCGCGACCCGTCAGCGGGCGCATGCGCCCGCTGTGACGCGCCGCATGCGGCGCGTCTGTCGATGGCGCATGCGCCATCGACCGGGTCGGCACATGTGCCGACCCGTCTCAGCAGATCAGAAGATCGCGCGCGCGATCAGGATCGCGGCGATGATCACGCCGAACACGACGATCACGTACAGCAGCAGGCGGAACATCTCTGCCTCTGAGCGCAGTGGATTGAGCATCGCTCAGATGATGTACACAGTTGTGTAAACCACGATCCACATGATGTCCACGAAGTGCCAGTAGATGCCCGGCACCTCCACGCCGCGGTGCTCCTCCGGCGTGTAGTGGCCGCGCCATGAGCGGACCGTGACGATCAGCAGCAATATCAGACCGATCGTCACGTGCGCGCCGTGCAGCCCGGTGAGCGAGTAGAAGACCGTCTGCTGCGCGTGGTCCTGCGGCGCGAACCCGATGTTGGCGTACTCGTTGATCTGCAAGAACAGGAACGTCACGCCAAGCAGGAAGGTGGTGAGGATGCCCGCCTTCAACCCGAAGCGGTTGCCCTTCTTGATCGAGGTCTGCGCCCAGTGCATGGTGAACGACGACGACACGAGGATGCAGGTGTTGACGAGCGTCGGATACACCGGCAGCGCCGTGCCGTGCGCCGGCCACGGGTCGCCCTGGGCGACGCGGATGAAGAAATAGGCGGTGAAGAACGCCCCGAAGATCATCACCTCGGAGATGATGAAAAGCAGCATCCCCAGCAGCTGCGGGTCGACGCGCGAGCTCTTGTGCGCCGGCGGCGGCCCGTGGTGCTCGCGCTCGGCGGCGGGTGGGTGGGCTCCCATTCCTTGGGCGATGCTGGCGGCCTCCATTGCGTCTTACCTCGCCCGCTCCTCGCGGCCGCCGCGCTTTCCGCGCGTGGCCACCGCGTTCACCGGCACGCGCCCAGCTCCCTGCCGGCTGTCGCCCGCGCCCGCCACCCGCTCAGCTCCCCGCCGCGACGGCCGTCGCCGTGCCCTGCGCCTGCAGGTCGACCACCACGTGCTCCACCGGCACGGTGGTGGCGCCGCGCACGCGCTCGATCAGGTTGGAGCGCATCCAGCCGGAGCGCTCGTCGGGCAGCGTGGAGATCGTCACGTCGTCCACTCTGAACAGCTCCAGCGCGTTCATGCAGGCGGTGTAGGGATCGGGGTCGCCGATCATCCCCGAGC
>DATMMB010000224.1:0-2065 GCA_035569895.1 Solirubrobacteraceae bacterium
ACCGCCGGCGCCTGGAGCTGATGCCGGGCATGACCGGCCCCTGGCAGATCCTCGGCCCCTCGCGCGTGCCGCTCAACGAGATGGGCGCGATGGACTACCTCTACGTCGCCAACTGGTCGCTGTGGGGCGACGTCAAGATCATGCTGCGCACGGTGCCCCACGTGCTGGGGCGGCGGGGGTTGTAAACTGGTCGGATCAGATCGTGTCGAGGCCGTCGTCTTTGGCTGCTCTGAGAACCTTCTGGTCGAACGAGGCCAGAGTCGATCGGGTGTGCCTGGCGGTCGCCAGGCAGTAGGCGTCGGGAAGACTTATCGGGTGGCGCTGTCTGAGCCTGGCCGCGTCGACGCCGATAGCCTCGTTGGGGAGATGCACCTCGACGCCGAGCGCGGCGATCGCCTCCCGCGCCCTGGCCAGCCGCTTCGGATCGGCTGAGGGCGCGATCAGAACCTCACCCAGATTGACCACGCTCACGCGCACATCGTCCCGCCGCCGCCACCATTCGCTCAGCAGGCTGCGCGCGCGAGCGTGGTGCGCGTCGCTGCCGTCCAACGCGCCGATGAGCACGTCCGCGTCGAGTAGTCGCCTCACCGCTGTGCGTCGTCGGCGTCGAGCCGATCGAGATAGCCTGGAGGATAGACGCCGGTGAGCGCGCCAAAGGCACCCTCGAAGGAGAGGGCCGCACGGCGGACCCTGACCTCGCCGTCGCCGACCGGCTCGACGGTGACCGCCTCACCCGCATGAAGCCCAGCCTCCTCGAGCGCGGCAACCGGGATCGTGATCTGGTTCTTCGCCGAGATCCTCGCCATGCCTTTACCCTACCAGTAAAGGCACCTGTAAGCCAGCCGCCGGCGGCTACCGATGTGTCGCCAGCCGCCCGCGGTGGGGCGCGGCCACGATCCGCTCGCGAACGGCTCCTCGGGCGCGCAGCGGGCGCGGCGCGGAGGCGTCGGGGGCGTCTGCCACGGCGGCCATACGGCAGGCGGCGAGCACCACGACGCTCACCGAGAGCCACACGAGCGCCAGTAGTAGGAAGAGCATCAGCATCGGATCACACGCGGTGGGGAAGGCTCATGTGCGTTACAACACTTTCTACCCCCAGTATGGATCTCCTATCGGAAGAGTTTTTGGTTGGCTTGACAGCTCGGTGCCCGAGTGGACGAAAGGGCGTGCGAGTCCGAGCCCGCGCCCGCGCCCGCCACCAAACGCGGCCATCGCGTGCTGACCGGATTCGCTGGCCGCGCCCTCAGGAGTGGGCGAGCCAGCGCGGCGCCTCGACCTCGGCGAAGTCGACGTCGGCGGACTTGTTCAGGACCTGCAGCATCTCCGACTCGTGCCCGTTGGCGACGTCGATCGAGTAGATACGCTCCATCCGCTCGCTGGGCGCGCGGGGGAACGCGCGGCGCACGCCGTGGGCGCCGCGCTGCCTCAACGTCGCGATCAGCGCTTTGCGGGCCGCGTCGTCGGCGGTGGGAGAGAACATGAACTGCACCAGCATTGGCGTGCTCCTCAGCTCAGTATAGGGCCGCATCGAGGTCCAGCAGACCGCATCCGTGCTCTGAGGTCCATGGGCTGCCGGCCATCTGCGGCAGCGCTTTGGCGGTGTCACGGAGGCGGTCGCGGATGTCGGCGGGGGTGAGCGCGGGGTCTTGCGCGAGGAGCATCGCGGCGGCACCCGTGACGTAGGGTGCGGCCATCGAGGTGCCGCTCCACGCGACGAGGTCGGTGTCCAAACGCCAGGGCGCGAAGGGGCGCATGGGCACCGTCGAGAGGATGTTGGAGCCGGGCGCCACGAGGTCGATGTGGCCGCCCGTGCTGGAGAAGCCCGAGCAGCGGCCGTTCTCGGCGATCGAGCCCACGGCGATCACGCCGTCGTAGGCGGCGGGGTAGCAGATGGGATCGGCGCGTTTGCGCTCGTTGCCCATCGCCGCGACGACGCTGATCCCGCGGGCGATGGCTTCCTGGATGAGCACCTCCTCGATCTGCAGGTATCGGGGGCCGGCGAGGCTGAGGTTGAGCACCCTGGCGTCGCCGACGATCGCGTCTTCCAGAGCCGCCTGAAAGGCGG
>DATMMB010000225.1:0-4584 GCA_035569895.1 Solirubrobacteraceae bacterium
GGAGGAGGAGGAGGAGGAGGAGTGGGCGAGGTCGCAGACCGCTGCGAGCGCTGCCGCGATCGCCGCCTGCAGCTCCGCGAGCGCGTGGTCGGGGGTGTCGTGCAGCTCGACCGCGAGCGCACGCGGGTGGCGAGGGGGCAGCCACAGCGGGGCGCCGAGCGCAAGCGAGCCGACGGGCGGCGCTTCCGCGCAGGCCTCCGCGAGCGCCCCGCCGAGCGCCTCGATCTCTCCCACCGGCCGGTTGCCGAGGAAGCAGAGCGTCACGTGCAGCGTGTCCGGCTCCAGCAGCCGCAGTTGGCCCCTCGCGGTGGGCGGGCGGGGTCGCATGCGGGCATGGGTTTCGCGCTCGCCGGGGGCTGGCGTCAGCTGTGTATGCGTCGTTTCCGCGCTTGCGCGCGCACCGGCTCGCACGCTGGCGGCCGCCGTGCGCGCCCAGCCGGCGAGTTGCGCGCGGATGGCGAAGGGCAGGTCGAGCGCCGCGAACAGCCTTGCCTCCGCGTGGCGGGTCATGCGGTGATGATCGCAGCCGGCGGAGGCACCGGCTTTGACCGGCGCCCCCGGGCGGCCCGTCCGAACTCGTGGAGAGGAGGTCACGGATCCGGAGTCTCCACGAGCGCCCGGAACATCGATGCGGTGTAAGCGCCCGCAGAGGACTCCAAGGTTACAGCGGGTCGCTCGCCTGTCGGTCGCCTTTCACCGCCCGGCACGCAGATCGTCTTCGACCCCCACAACCACCGGGCGCCAGCCATGCTTCCGGGCCCTCAAGCGCAGACAGGTGTTTCCGACTCCGCGGCGAGGTCACCGGCCGCCGCGACCGTGCAGACACCCAGGTCACTCGCGAGTCGAGCCCTCACGCCGTCCCGCGTATCAGGCGCCCGTGCCTGCCCGCAGCATCCGCCGCACCATGTGCAGCGCGACGGTCACCGCGCGCTCGCGCACGTCCGCGCGAGCGCCGGGCAGCGTGGCCACGCGTGTGTGCGCCCGCTCGGCGGTCACCACGCTCAGGCACACGGTCCCCACGGGCTTCTCCCGTGTGCCGCCGCTGGGTCCCGCGATGCCGGTGACGCCGACGCCCACGTCGGCCCCCAGGTGTTCGCGCACGTTCCTGGCGAGCGCCTCGGCGACCTCGGGCGATACCGCCCCGTAGCGTTCGATCAGCTCCGCCGGCACCCCCACCTGCGTGCTCTTCACGTCGTTGGCATAGGCGACGATCGCCCCGCGTAGGTGCTCCGAGGCGCCTGGCGGCTCGGTCAGGCGAGCTGCAATGAGGCCGCCGGTGCAGGACTCCGCGGTCGCGATCGTCCGCGCGGCGCTGTTGCCCTTGCCGCGCAGCAGCGCCGCCACCTGCTCGTCGATGGTCGAGCCGTCCTCGGAGAAGAGCGCGTCGGCGTGCCGTGCACGCACCATCGCCACCAGCGCGTCGTACGCGTCCTCCGCCGGGGGCTCGTAGCGCGTCACCACCTCCACCTCTCCCCGTTTCAAACAGGTGGTCACCTCCAGGCGATCAAGGTCCACGCCTTCGCGCTCGGCCGCTCGCAGCGTCTCGGCGATCTCCGACTCCGGGATCCCGAACAGGCGCAGCGTGCGCCTGTGGTAGTGGGTGGCGCCCGCCAACGCCTTGCTCAGCGCGCCGCCCGCGCCTGTCTCCGGCACCACCGAACGCTTCCACATCGGCTGAAGCTCGCGCGGCGGGCCGGGGAGCACCACCACCGTCGGGCCGCCGCTCTGCGCCGGCGCGACGATCAGGCCCGGGGCGGTGCCCACCGGCTCCAGCACCTTCGCGCCGTGAGGGATCGTCGCCTGCTTGCGCGCGCCCTCGCGCATCGCCTCCAGCCGAAGCCGGGAGACACGCGCCTCCGGCGCGAATCCCCGTTTCGGCGGCACGTTGCGCCAGCGGGCGCCGAGTCGGGCGATGATCGCCTCGATCCGCGCTTGCAACTGCTCGTCCCACACCATCTCGCGGCCCTGGAGCTCGCCCACCGCCACGGCCGTCAGGTCGTCCGCCGTCGGGCCGAGGCCGCCGCTCGTGAGCACAAGGTCATACCGCTGCGCGGCCATCTGCGCCAGCGCGGCGAGCAGATCCTCACGGCGGTCGCCAACGATCGCGATCTGCGCGAGGTCAACCCCCAACTCCTCCAGGCGGTCGGCCAGCCATGGGCCGTTGCGGTCGGCGACGCGGCCCGTCAGCACCTCCGTGCCGGTGACGACGATGCCGGCACGGGCGCTCATCAGCGCACCCCAACCGCGGCCGCCGCGCGCAGCGGCCACCGGACGCTCGGCCCGGGGTGCGTCGGACGCCCGCCCGGGTGCGGTGGTGCGAGGTGCCGGACCGCGCTCACCGGCACGTCGGCGCTTCGCTTTCCGACAGCTTCCGCACCCCTGCGCGGGTGATCGTGTAGCCAATCGCGTGCGCGGACGCCGGCACCGCCTGCGGCGCGCCGTTGACCACCAGCGTCAGGTGGTTGTTGCCGAGCGTCAGCTCGAAGCGGTGCGCGTGGTAGGTCGGCTCGGGGCTTTCCGAGGTGAGGATCACGCCCGGGATTCGCTTGCGCCCGCCGTCGCCGATCAGGCACACGTAGACTTCTGCGCTCGGCTCGACCTTCACCGACGCCAGCGTGGCGGTGGCGCTCGCCGCAGCCGCGCCCGCGGCGTGGCCGCGGTCGGCGTGGGCGCCACGCGCGCGATCCGCGCCGCGCGTCGGTGTGCTTGCCGTCGGGCCCCCGCCCCCGCCCCCGCTCGACAGCAGCGCGTACACGAGCAGCACGATCACCGCGCCAATCGCCGCCACCGCGGCGACGTACGCGCGCGAGGGTCCCTGCCGCGGCGCCGCGGCCGCTCCCGCCCCCCTGTGCGCGCCGCCGACGCGCGGCCGTCCACGGCGAGGCGCCGGCGCCGGCGCCTGTTGGATCGGCTCGGTCCCGTCGCCGGGGTGCTCGTAGTGGAGCTTGTACTCCTCCACCAAGGCCCTTCCGTCGAGGCCGAGCGCGTCGCCGTACGTGCGCAGGAAGCTCTTCACGAACGTCGGCCCCGGCAGCAGGTCCCACTCCTCGTTCTCCAGCGCGCGCAGATACTTGGCGCGGATCTTCGTCTGCGCCTCGATCTCCGACACGTCGATCCGCGCGCGCATCCGCGCCTCCCGCAGCGCTGCTCCGATTTCAGCCACAGTTTCTCGTCCAGGGGGAAGGGGTTTGACCGCCCGCCCACCCGGGCCTGCCCTCCCCCTGTTGAAGCGTTGCCCCGATCTTGGCCATCTCAGAGGTGAAGGCTAGTGACTATCGGAGTGCGGACCCCCGCCGCACGCTCACTTGCGCGCCCCGCGCACGGCTTTGGCCAGAGCGAGGCGACCCCGGCCATATCCCAAAAAAATCAGCCCCCCACCGGCTCGCTCGCCACGGCGCGCGCGGGTGGGTGGGATTCCAATCCCGCAATCACACGCGGCACGTCGGCCTCTGTTATCAGCACCTGGCGGGGCTTTGAGCCCTCGTAGCCGGAGATCACGCCGCGCCGCTCGAGCATGTCGATCAGGCGCCCGGCGCGCGTGTAGCCGAGGCGCAGGCGGCGCTGCAGCATCGAGGTCGACGCGGTCTGCATCTCCGCCACCAGCGCGATCGCGTCCTTCAGCAGCAGGTCCTCGTCGGGGTCGAAGTCCTCCGGGCCCTCCTCCGGCCCGCTCGGCTCGACCTCCTCGAGCAGCTCCTCGCGCAGCTGCGGCTCGCCCTGGCGGCGCCAGAAGTCGGTGAGCTTGGCGATCTGCGGCTCGTCGATGTACGCGCCCTGGATGCGCTGCAGACGCGAGCTGCCGACCGGGCTGAAGAGCATGTCGCCCTGCCCCAGCAGCGACTCCGCGCCGTTCTGGTCGAGGATCACGCGCGAGTCGGTCTGCGAGCTGACGGCGAATGCGATCCGGGAGGGGACGTTCGCCTTGATCATCCCCGTGATCACGTCCACACGCGGGCTCTGCGTCGCCAGCACGAGGTGGATGCCGACCGCGCGCGCCTTCTGCGCGAGACGGATGATCGAGTCCTCCACGTCGGCCGGCGCCACCATCATCAGGTCGGCGAGCTCGTCGATCACGCAGAGGATGTACGGCAGTGGGGGTTCGCCGCGGGCGGCGCGCGCTTTGTTGAGCTCCGGCAGGCTGCGCGTGCGCGCCAGCGACATCGTGCCGTAGCGCTGCTCCATCTCTTTGACGAGGTTCGCCAGCGCGTTCGCCGCCATCCGCGGGCTCGTGATCACGGGGGTGAGCAGGTGCGGGATCGACTCGTAGTGGTTGAGCTCCACCTGCTTGGGGTCCACCAACACAAGGCGCAGCTCGTGCGGGCTCGCGCGCAGCAGCACGGAGGCGAGCATCGCGTTGATCGCGCCCGACTTGCCCGCGCCGGTGGTGCCCGCCACCAGCAGGTGCGGCATCTTCGCCAGGTCCGCCCCGATCGCCTTGCCCGCCACGTCCTTGCCCAGCCAGACCGTCAGCGGCGACCAGTCCTTCGGCGGCTGCTGGAACACATCCCCCAGCTTCACGATCCGGCGATGTGCGTTCGGTACCTCGACCCCCACCGCCTGCTTGCCCGGGATCGGCGCGAGGAT
>DATMMB010000226.1:0-3534 GCA_035569895.1 Solirubrobacteraceae bacterium
ATCGCGTGGGCGCCGCCGAGCGTGCGCGCCACCGCCGCGCACAGCATCACGAAATCCACCACCGGCACCACCACGCTCCAGCCCGGCTCTTCGAGCAACAGCTGCAACGGCCCGCGGAAACTCGCGCGGCGAGCCGCGCGCGGCTCGGGTACGGCGCGGGCGCCGGGGTGGCGCGTCAGCGGCAGGCTCGGCGCGGAGGTCTGCTGGGTGAGGCGCGGCGAGCTACTCATGACCACCCCCAGCCGCCAAGCGCAGGGTGGCGAGCGCGACGAGCGCCAGCACGCCGGCCGCCAGCGCGAGCACCAGCAGGTCGGCGCCGGTGAGCCACGACGCCCCCGTGCCCTGGACGGCGAGCCCCACCACGGCACCCGCCGAGCCACCGTGCACATCTCCCCGCGCGCCGCCCCCACGTCGAGGCGCGCGGGGGCCGCCCGCGCCCGCCGAGACGGAGGAGGAAGAAGAGGAGGGGGAGGACGGGTATGGGTTGGCGCGCGCAGCCGACCCGCCGGGCGGCGCGGAGGAGGCGGCGGAGACCGGGGAGGAGGTCGATCCACCGGAGCCCGCGCTGGCGCCGCCGCCTGCGCCCGTGCCCCCACCCGCGCCCCCGCCCGAGCCGCTCCCGGGGCCGTTGATCAGCGTCGCGCCGACGATCGTCTGCGCGCCCGCCCCGGGGCCGCCATAGCCGCCCAGCAGCGGCCCGCTCGCCGGCGCGGCGGGCGCATCCGCAAGGGCGAGCGCGAGCGCCACGAGCGTTGCGAGGATCGTGCTTTTTCGTCTTGCGCTTCCCAACCTTGGGTCCTTTCGGCTGCGGGCAACCTTCGGTGCCCTCCATGCCCCGCCCGCCTGCCGCGGCCCGGAGACGCTCGCCTGCGGCTCACATCCCCGTTTGGCCAGTCTCGACTCGAGCGCACGGCTCGCGCGAGACCCGACCGCCACGGCTTCGCGGCCGGCGAATCAGCGGGCTCTGCTAGACAACGTAGCGAAGCTCATCATTGATTTCGAGCGAAATGCCGTGTTTCTGCTCCGTAATTTCACTCAGATCCGCCGGCTTCATGTGAATTGCCGAGCGTTGAGCAGGATTGATCGATTCAGTTCTCGGATGTTCACCCGGCCACCCCGGCGCGTCAAGGCAAGCGCGGCGCAGGTGAGCGGGTCGCGCGGATTCAGGTGCGCCGCCCGCTCCAGCAGCCCCAGCGCTTCGCGGCGGCGACCGCGTGCAGAGGCGATCGCGCCGCGCTCGAGCGTCGCGTAGGCATCGCTCGGCGTGCGGCCGAGCGCCAGCGCGAACTCGCGGTCGGCACGCGCCAGTTCGCCGCGACGCAGCGCGATCGTGCCGGCGACCACGTACGGTTCGTCGCTCAGCGGGTCGAGCCGCGCGGCGTGGTCGAGGCGCGCGTACGCCTGCGCGGGTGAGCCCACCCAGATGCGCGCGGCGCTCTGCACCTCCAGCGCGCTCAGCCACGGGGCGGTGAACGACGCCGCCACGGCCACCGCCGCGAACGCGCCTAGGGCGAGGTCGCAGCGAGCACGCCAACCCCGCGCCCGCGGTCGTTCGGCGCGCTCGGCGGAGCGCCGGTTGGAGCCCGCGAACGAACCCTCGCCCCCCGCCTTGCCGCCGTGCACCGAGCCCGCCGCGCCCCGCGGCGCGAGCGCGCAGGCAAGCCCGAGCAGCGCAAATGCCGCCGCGCCCAGCCCGGCGAACTCCCAAAACCAGTCGAAGCTGCCGTGCACCACCCAGTAGGCGAAGCCCGCCACCGCCGCCGCGGCGACCGCGCGCGCGAGCGGGTCGGGATGGCGGGCGAGCGCGCGCCATCCCGCCACCAGCGCGGCGGCGAGGCCCACCAGCGCCAGCAGCGCCCCGACCAGCCCGGTTTGCGCGAGCGTGCGCAGCTCCACCGAGTGCGGGTAGCGCGGCGTCTCGCTCGAGCGCCCGTGCGCGAGGTACTGCTCAGCGAAGTTGTCGGCGCCGATCCCCAGCAGCGGGTGGGCGGCGAACTGGTCGAGCGCCACCCGGTAGAAGTCGTAGCGATTGGAGCCCAGTCCGCTCGTCAAGCGACTGCCAGTGGTGGCGTCGGCGGCGTAGCCGCTCGGGCTCTTGAACGTGTCCCAAGCGTGCCGCGCGCGTACCAGCGGGTCGCCCGCCGCCGCCCAGACGCCCGCCAGCATTACGACGAGCGCGGCGACGGCGACTGTCGCGAGGCTTTTGTGGACGCGTGCCGCGGTTGTGGGCGCCACCGCCCGGCGGCTCTCGAGTGCCGCGCCCGCGGCCACGAGCACACCGACAATCGCCGCCGCGAGCAGCACCGCCGCCACCGCCTGGTGCAGCGCCGCGGCGACTTCGTGCAAGGCGGCGGCCGAGCGCGCCGACGCCATGCTCGCGTGGGAGGCGGTGGCGGCCCGCGCGGCGGCCAGTTCCAGCGCGCTCACGCGTTCGCCCACGCGCAGCACCGCCGGCGCCGCCACGGCGATTCCCGCGGCGATCGGCACCAGCAGCGCAAACGTGCGCACGCGCCCGGGGAACAGCGCGAACACGAGCACCAACATCACCGGCGTGGCGTACAGCGAGCCGCGGCTCTGGCTGAACAGCGCCATCGCCGCCAGCACCACGGTTGCACCCGCGAGCACCCCCCGCAGGGCCCAGGGCAGCCGCGGTGTGCGCGCGAGCAGCAGCGCCGGCCACGCCGCGATCAGCCACTGCGCTGCGTCGGCGTTGGCGTATCCCGCCGGGTACACCAAACGGCCTCCTGGCAGGAGCGACGTAAGCCGTGTGGCGGAGTGCGCGGCGGCGTCGAGATGCGCCAGCGCGAACAGCGCCACCCCCGCCAGCGCAAGCGTCCACGCGCACAGCAGCAGCCCGGCGGTGGCGGGGGTCTGCGCCCAGCAGGCGAACAGCGCGAACACCAGCAGGTAGAGCAGCGTGCGATCGGCCCCTTCCCAGGCGTCGCCCGGCACGCCCGCCCACAGGATCGAAAGGAAGCTGAGCGCTGTGTACCCCGCCAGGCAGCCGAGCGCGATCCGCACCGGCGTGGGGATCGACGCCCACCGCAGCGGCACCGCCAGCAGCGCGATCGCCAGCAGCGCGAGCACGATCAGCCCGCCCGGCGCCCAGTGCGTGAGCGGGTAGCCGGCCTGGTCGGTGGCCCACGCCACGACCAGCGCGAGCGCGCCGAGCGCGGGCACCGCGGCGGGGGCCGCGCGCAGCGGTGCAATCAGCCTCATTCAGCAGAGAGGCTACCGCTCCAACCCACGGCGCTACTTCATGAAGTGAAGTAGCGGGTGGCCGAAGGTGGCCCCTCATTTTGGGTAGCCGGCCGGCACGACCGAGGTGGGCGGACAGTTGCGCACACGACGGCGAGCGGGCATCATAATGTGGTTTGGCTCGCCAGCCAGCATGCGAGCCCAGACCCCACCGCAGCCCCGACCCCAGGAGCAGATGACCATGGCGAGCGTAAGCACCACCCCTGCAGGCGACCCCGGCGCAACCGCCGACGGCACCGGCGCGGCCCCCAACGGCGGCGCGGCCCTTAAAGGCGG
>DATMMB010000227.1:0-2738 GCA_035569895.1 Solirubrobacteraceae bacterium
TCAATTGGCCGGTTTTGAGTTCGTGCAGGTGCCGGAGCCCGTCTGCGCTCTGCGGCGCTGTTCCGGCCACGTCGATGTACTGCCCGCCGACCATCCCACGCACGCCGGTGGCGAGCGCGAGCAGCCTCGCGGCCGCCAGCACGCGCTCGGGCGCGGTATGGGGGTGGGTGAGCAGATGCCGGAACGCCTCCGCGTACAGACCGTCGCCGGCGAGGATCGCGATGTCCTCGCCGAACGCGACGTGACAGGTGGGCTGGCCGCGGCGCAGCGCGTCGTCGTCCATCGCCGGGAGGTCGTCGTGGATCAGCGAGTAGGTGTGGATCAGCTCGATCGCGCCGGCCAGCGGCAGCACCTCGCGGCGCTGCAGCCGCACCGCCCGGGCGGTGGCGAGTGCGAGCACGGGGCGGATGCGCTTGCCCCCCGCCAGCAGCGAGTAGCGCATCGCCTCGTCCAGACCGGCCGTCAGCTCCTCCTCGGAGAAGCGCAGCTTCTCCAGGTAGCGCTCGACCTCGACCCGCAGGTGGTCGGGATAGGAGGCCCGTGGAGCCGGCGCGGCGGCCACTACCGCGAGGACGGTCGGCCGGTGGCGGGCACGGGCGCCGCCGCGCGCATGCGGCGCTCGAGCTCCGCGCCCGCGCGGTTGGCGAGCGCCGCGCACTCTTCCACGAGCGTCGCCGCCGCCTCGGTGGAGAGCTCCTGCGCGCGCAGCTCTGCGGCCGCGCTCTGCAGACGCCCGATCAGCTCGTCCAGGGAGTCGCTCGCGTCGCTCATCAGATTGGGGCATTCTCGCGCACTTCGCGCAGCACCGCCGCCAGCACGCCGTTGACGAATGCGGGCGCGTCTGCGCCGCAGAACGTCTTCGCGCTCTGCACCGCCTCCTCAATCGCCCCTTCCGGCGAGATCGGCACCTCGCTTGGAACGGCCTCGGGGTGCAGCATCTCCACCAGCGCCACCCGCAGGATGCTGCGCTCGAGCGGCTGGATGCGCTGCACCGACCAGCCGTGCGCATGGCGGTCGATCAGCGCGTCGAGCTCCTCCGCGCGCGCGGCCGCGGCGCGCGCCAGCGCGCGCGTCATCGCCGAGGCGCCCGCGGGAAGCGTGTGATCGAGCGGCCGGCCGGTGAGGTCGTGCTGGTAGAGCGCGACCACCGCCTGGCGCCGCTGCTCGGAGCGACGCACGCTATGCCCCCGCGGGCTCAGGCCCGCGAGACATACTCGCCCGAGCGCGTGTCCACGCGCACGCGCTCGCCGACGTCGACGAACAGCGGCACCTGGATCGTGGCGCCGGTCTCGAGCGTCGCCGGCTTGGTGCCGCCCCCGGAGGCGGTGTCGCCACGCAGGCCGGGCTCGGTCTCGGCGACCTCCAGATCGACGGCGCTCGGCAGCTGCAGGTCGGAAGGTCGATCGTCGATGAACAACACGTCCACCTCGGAGGAGGGTTTGATCCAGCGCAGCGGCCCGCTCACGCTCTCCTGCGGCACCGCCAGCTGGTCGTAGGACTCCATGTCCATGAAGTGCGCGTCGGCGCCGTCGGCGTAGAGGAATTGCATCTTGCGCGCCTCGGTGCGCACCGGTCGGAACTTCTCGCCGGCCCTGAAGGTGCGGTCGATCACCGCCCCGTCGGAGGCGCGGCGCAGCTTGGTGCGCACGAACGCCCCGCCCTTTCCCGGCTTCACGTGCTGGAACTCGAGGATCTTGAAGACCGTGCCCTCGACCTCGATGTGGTTGCCGTTCTTGAATTGATTGGTGCTGACCACGGCCACGCAGAGTAGCGGGCAGCGGACGCCGACTGGGCGCCCGGACTCACTCGTGGTCGCCCTCACCGCAGAGGCGTCTCCCCCGCCCGCGGCGAGATGCCGTCGCGCCGCGACGCCGGTCCTGGCTGTCTGAAATATCCCAAGCAGCCCACCCGCAGGTAAGCTTCGGCGGATGCGGGAGGCGGTGGTGGGATCTGTCGCGGAGCGCGAGGCCGGACAGTCGCGCGACGGTGTGAGCCCGCTGCACCGCCTGGCGGGCGAGGCGCGCAGGCGTTGGCGCTTCTGGGGCTCGCCGCCCGACCAGCCGCCGTGGGCGCGCCCGGCGCTCTTGGCGATCGCCGCGTTGGCCGGCGTGGCGTACGGCTGGGGGATGAACGGCGCGGCGCTCGAGGACTTCTATGGGGCGGCGGCGCGGAGCATGTCGAGCAGCTGGCACGACTTCATCTTCGGCGCGTTCGACCCGGCGGGCACCGTGTCGGTCGACAAGCTGCCGGGGTGGTTGTGGCCGCAGGCGCTGTCGCTGCGCATCTTCGGGTTTCACATTTGGGCGATCGTGCTGCCGCAGGTGCTCGAGGGGGTGCTGACGGTGCTCGTGCTCTACCGTGCCGTGCGCCGCCTCGCCGGGCCGCTCGCGGGGATCGCGGCGGCGACGGTGCTCGCGACCAGCCCGATCACGGTGGCGCTGAATCGCGGCAACGTCGCCGACTCGCTGCTGATCCTGCTGCTGGTGCTCGCCGCCGACGCCACCTCCGCGGCGATCCTGAGCGGGCGGCTACGCACGCTGGCGCTCGCGGCCGTGTGGGTGGGGCTGGCGTTTCAGGCGAAGATGCTCGCCGCCTGGCTGGTGCTGCCGGCGCTCGCCGCCGCCTACCTGCTGGCGGCGCCGGCGCCGCCGCGCATGCGCCTCGCGCACGTGGCGCTCGCGGGAGTCGTGACGGTTACGGTGTCGCTCAGCTGGATGACGGCGGTGTCGCTGGTGCCC
>DATMMB010000228.1:0-4489 GCA_035569895.1 Solirubrobacteraceae bacterium
CGATTCGGTGACCGAGGCGAGGATCAGCATGATGGGCGCAACGATAGCCTGCCGTTCGCCGGGCGCACGCGCCGGAGATGAGGATCGTCTCACCCGGCCTGTCTCTCCACCAGGCCTGTCTCTTACCTGGCCTGTCTCTCATCCGGCCTGTCTCTCATCCGACCTGTCGCCGGCGGCGGTCGGCCAGATCGGGACGCGTCGCGACCGATACGGTCTGCCGGTGCGCGTCTGGATCGATCTCACCAACAGCCCCCACGTGCTGGTGATGCGGCCGGTGATCGACGTGCTGGAGCGCGACGGCCACGAGGTGCACGTCACCGCGCGCGACTTCGCGCAGACGCTGGGGTTGCTGGATCGCTTTCGGATCCCCCACACCGCGATCGGGCGCCACCGCGGCGAGCGGCTGTTCGCGAAGGCGGAGGGTCTCGCGCTGCGCTCGGGCGCACTCGTGCGCTGGGCGCTGGGCGAGGGTCGACCCGCCGGTGGGGGGCGCGCTGGCGGGCTCCGGCGGCGCGGTGGCTTCGACATCGCGCTCGGCCACGGCTCCAATGACGTAAGCGTCGCCGCCGCGCTGCTGCGGATCCCCAGCGCGACGATGTTCGACTACGAGTGGGCGACCGTCCAGCATCAGATCAACTGCCGCCTCGCGCGCGCGGTGGTCGTGCCCGACGCGATCCCGCCCGAGCGCCTCCACCGCTACGGCGCACGCGGCAAGGTGCGCGCCTACGAGGGACTGAAGGAGGAGTACTACCTGGCCGACTTCCAGCCCGACGCGACGATCCTCGGAGAGCTGAAGCTCGATCGCGAGCGGCCGATCGTCGTCGTGCGCACGCCCCCGGAGGTCTCGCTCTACCACCGCTTCGCCAACGACCTCTTCGCACAGGTCTTGGAGCGGCTGCGCCTCGCGGCGCGCGCGGAGGGCTTGCAGTCGGTCGTGCTGCCTCGCACCCCCGCGCAGCGCGCCGAGCTGGCCGCGGTCGAGGGCTTCGTCGTTCCCGAGCGGGCCATCGATGCACAGTCACTGATCGCCCTCGCCGACCTCGTCATCTCTGCCGGTGGCACCATGAACCGCGAGGCCGTGGCGCTCGGCGTGCCCGTCTACACCACCTTCGAGGGCCGCCTCGGGGCGGTCGACGAGCGGCTGATCGCGGAAGGCCGGTTGCGCAAGCTCGCCGACCCCTCCCAAATCCAAATCCAAAAAAGAGCCCCGACCACCGGCGCAGCGCGGATTCGACGCGATCCGCGGGTGCTGGTCGATCTGCTGCTCGCGCCGCTCGCGCCTGCTTGATGCGGAGCCCGACAGCGCCACCTTTGGACCACCCAGCGGGCCACAGTCGGAGTAGAGAGAGCGTGGCCTATCGGCCCACGTTGCCGTTGGTGGAAACAGACATTGTCTGTCCGGGCGCCGTTCAAAGATCTAAAAGATCTATGCACGACCTGGCCAACCACTCGCTCCGAACCCTCGGCCGGGGGCTCACCTTCGAGACGATCCTTGCCGACCCGCCGTGGCGCTTCCAGAACCGCACGGGAAAGGTTGCTCCCGAGCACCGTCTTGCGCGCTACGAGACGATGACGCTCGACGACATCGCGGCACTGCCGGTCGCCTCGGGAGCCGCGCGCCTCTACCTCTGGGTTCCAAACGCACTCCTCGCCCGACGGGCTGGAGGTCATGAAACGCTGGGGCTTTGTCTACAAGACCAACCTGGTCTGGTTCAAGCCACGCAAGGATGGCGGCCCCGATGGGCGCGGGGTGGGCTTCTATTTTTCGCAACGTCACCGAGCTGGTGCTCTTTGGCGTCCGCGGTTCGCGCCGCACCCTCGCTCCGGGGCGCCGTCAAGTCAATCTGTTTGCGCAGCAAAAGCGTGAGCATTCGCACAAGCCGGAGACGTTGTACGAGATCATCGAACGCTGCTCTCCTGGGCCATATCTGGAGCTCTTCGCGCGCCACCACCGGGAGGGATGGCATCAATGGGGCGACGAGCTGGCTCCCCATCTCGGGCAGCCTGGCCCAGAGCCATGCCGGTTCTCTGATGTCGACTGCGATCGTACCGGCACGCGGCATTGCCCAGATCTTATGACCCGTCGGCCGTCGGCCGTCGGCAGACGGCCGACGGTCATTTGCCGGGTTGATGGCGCCGTGGATGTGGCGATGACAGTGCTTACAGTCGAGCAAAGCCCGGCGAACGTTGCCGGTGCCTCCACTAGCTGTGGGTTGTCGCGATACATGGGGCCCGGGCCTGGTCGGCCCGAGCCCCACACGCCCCACTCACATGTTGAGCAGAAGACGCTGTCGAGTGGCCTTATTCTCTAAGGCCGAATTTTTCGCCGGTCGATTTGCCGTTCCTGGAGAGTAAGAGTAATAAAGTGCCCCTTAACGTGGCGGTTTCGGTGCCAGCCTTTAACTTAGTTATGGTGAATAACAGCCATCCGATCGGGTTGGGATTCCAGAAGAAAATGGATGTTGCGACATCGGGATATTTGATCAGATAAGATGATAATTGGTCAAAATTTCTAAGTCTTTCGATATATTCCGGTTCACCGCCGACGACTAACGGATCGGTATACAGCGAGCCGATTGTTAATCCTTTTCCGACTTCAACTTTTGAGAGTTTGCATTTTTCACCTATGAATTCTGCTGTTAAGAACAACGTTTCGCTGCCTGCGACCGGGTCTAACTCCGTTAAGACTTTTCTACCGACGAAGCCTTCTTCGTCGTTCAGGACAAGGTAGTCTATAACTGGTTTGGCTACGAGCGGTTCTTTTACTTTGCAACCTTCGCCATTGCCCGACGTTGTGCATTTTGACAATTCGGGACTGGAGACAGTCACCGCCCCTTTGCTTCCATTAGCGAGGAACGCGTCTTTTCCGGCTTTTGCTTCTTCACACGATACTTTGAGAGTGCCAGCTTCCAGCACGATCGGTTCGGCTGTTTCCGGATGGGCGCTCCATCTCGTGATCGTGATTTCTCTGGTTTCATTTGCCGCCAGAGTTTTCCCTTCGGCCTGCCATGCGAGCGGTTCCGAGGGTCCTTCTTCGGCGTAGGCCACGGTCGCGGCAACCGTCGCGCCCAGCATCAGCACGGCCAGCAGGACCAGCACAAGGCGCCCCACCAGACATAATCGACTTGAATCCATGATGACTTGCTCCTTTTTGTTTTTGACTTGCCCCGGGCTCCCGCGAGCTCGAATCGGCTCGCGGCGCCCAGGGCCGGTACGTCCCCGTCCCATCGGGGCAGGGGCGCGACCGCTTGCGTTTCTCGATATCACGATCCTGATCGTAGTTAGAAAAACACCAAATGTCAACTGACGGGACCCTTCCGACATCCACAGGTACCGGCGGTCGCGGCGGCCAAACGGATCGTGCCGCCCAGGCCGAGCGATACTCGCCTTCAACCCCGAAACGGGACACGCACTTGGCAGTGCTGCGTTGGCTCGGCACCACTCACGGCGTAGGTCCCGCTTCGGCCGGGTGCTCGGCTCCCCGCTACCAGCTATCGACATACCGCCGGCCGCCGCGATCCGGCGCGCGCGGGCGAGCGGGCGAGGCGGCCGCCAGCGTGGCAGCGATCACCCCACGTGTCTCCGCCGGGTCGATCACGTCGTCGAGCTCGAACAGCGTCGCGGCATTGAGCGCCTTCGCGTTCTCCTGCGCGGCCGCCGTCAGCTCGCGCACGCGCCGCTCGCGCTCCTCATCGTCGGCGATTGCCTCGAGCTCCCGGCGCAGCGCCAACCGCACGGCGCCCTCGAGGCCCATCGGGCCGAGATGGGCGCTCGGCCACGCCACCGTGAGCAGCGGCTCGTGCAGGCTGCCCGCCGTCATCGCCTGCGCGCCGAGGCCGTAGCCGCGGCGCAGGATCACTGCGATGAACGGGACCCGCAGGGCGGCGCCCGCCAGCAGCAGGCGCGAGGAATGACGCACGAGCGCGGTGGTCTCGGCCTGCGGCCCCACCATGATCCCGGGCGTGTCCACCAGCGAGATCAGCGGCAGCTCGAAGGCGTCGCACAGCTGCATGAAGCGCGCCGCCTTGTCGGACGCGGCGCTCGTGATCGCGCCCGCGGTGTGCATCGTGTCGTTGGCGATCACCCCCACCGCGCGCCCGTCGATCCGCGCGAGCGCGGTGAGCATCTCCGGCGCGAAGCGCTCGCGCAGGATCGTGACGGAGTCTTCGTCGGCGAGCGTCCGCACGATCGGCGCCACCGGGTAGGCGCGCCGCTCGCGTTCGGGCACGAGCTCGCGCAGGCGCGTCTGGTCGGGGGCGACGCCCGGCGCGGTGGGGCCCTGGAAGTAGGCGAGCAGTCGCTTGGTGTGCGCGACCGCCTCGGCCTCATCGGCTACCACCAGGTCGACGACGCCGTTGGGGGCCTGCACGGCGATCGGCCCGACCTCCTCGGGCGCGACCTCGCCGAGCCCGCCGCCGGCGATCATCGCCGGCCCGCCCATCCCGATCGAGGCGTCCTCGGTGGCGACGATCAAATCGGAGCAGCCGGC
>DATMMB010000229.1:0-3552 GCA_035569895.1 Solirubrobacteraceae bacterium
CGGTGGCCGGCGTGTCAGATGTTCGAGAAGTTGAGCCCCGTGCCCTGCAGCAGGCGGTTGGCCTGGGAGTTCAGGGTCGCGAACTCGCCGGTGACGATCAGCAGGCCGAGCGCGATCATCACCACCCCCCCGATCCCAACGATCGCCGGGAAATGGCGCTTGACCACTGCGAGCGCCCCCGAGGCGCGCTCGAACGCGAGCGCGATCAGCAGAAACGGAATCGCGAGGCCGGCGGAGTAGAAGGCGAGCAAAAGCGCCCCGTGGGCGGCGGAGCTCGACACGGCCGCCTGCGTGAGAATCGCGCCGAGCGTGATGCTCGTGCACGGAGTCCACGCGATCGCGAACGCCGCCCCCGCCACCAGTGGCCCACCTCGGCCGGCGAGTCGTTGCAAGGACTCCGAGTGCCACTGGAAGTTGAGCGCGTCGACGAACGGCGTGGCGAGGAACAGCACGCCCATCGCGATAATCAACACGCCTCCGACCGTGCGCAGCGTGACGATGTGATCGGTGAGCAGCGAGCCGATCTGTGTGGCTGTCAGGCCCAGGAGGATGAAGATCAGCGAGAAGCTCGCGATGAACAGCAGGCTCGGGCCGAGCACCCGGCGCGCGCCGGCGTGCTTCAGGTCGGCGGGCGCGACGCCGATCACGGTCGAGAGGTAGCCCGGCACGAGCGGCAGCACGCACGGCGAGAGGAACGACACCAACCCGGCCGCGAGCGCCAGGGGGATGCCCACCCCGCTGGCGGTGTCCCCGGTCGAGCTCGTCGTCGCGGCGAGGATCGCGGTGGCGTGGGTCACGTCCATTCGAGGGTCTCCCCCACCGCCGCCTCTTCCAGCTCCGCCCCCTTCCCCGCGTCCTCGTCCGCGCGTGCGTGGCCTGACTCCTCCCCGGGGGTTTCGCCCAGCTCGGCGCGCAGCCGCGTCATTTCCCGTTCCAACCGCGCAACCCGCTCCTCCAGCGCCGGCAATGCACCGTCGGGGAGCTGGCGCGCCATGCGGATCGGCTCGCTGGGCGCGCCGGGGCTGCTCGCCGGCGACGGGGGCGCGGCGGCCCGCGATCCTCCCGGACCTGTGGCGGCGGGTTGGTCGGCGGCGGCGCCCAGCAGCTGCACATAACGCTCCTCCTTCTGGCCGGGTCGGCGCTCCAGGACAGCGACCAGACCGCGGCCGATGAGCCGCTCCAGCGTCTCGTGCACCCCGCCGAGGTCGGCGAACGGATGCATTCGGTCGGTGCGCTGCTTGAGCTCCCCCGGGGTCTGCGGGCCGCGCAGCATCAACACGCACATGACGGCCTGCTCGTCCGCGCCCATCGGCAGCGCTTCGGCGAGCAGGTGGCGGTGCTTCGCCGTGCGGCTGCCGGCGCCGCTGGCCAGGCGCGTGTAGCCGCGGCGCTCCAGGCGGTGCAGGGCGTCGCGCAGCATCGCGTCGTCGTACTGCACGACCGGGTCGCGGTTGGTGGACTGGTTGCAGGCCAGCCGCAACGAGTTGAGGCTGAGCGGGTAGATGTCGGGCGTGGTGCGCTGCTTTTCCATGAGGCAGCCGAGCACGCGGATCTCCGTGCTGCTCAGCCGAGAAACCCCTGCAAACACGCCGGTTTCAGGGCTCACGCGGCACGCCTATCGGCCGGTTCGATCGGGGCGCTTTCGCCTCGACTGCCAATATCTGCCAATTGAGCGCCCGCGTCTAGGTGGGCGCCATCGATCAGTGCCCGGAGCTGCGCCTGCTCACTCTCGCCCCGCCTCATCGCCTGAGCGTAGACCCGGAGCGCAAGCGCCGGGCTCGTGTGGCCCATTTCCGCCATCACGACCGGCGGGCTCTCCCCAAGCGCATACAGCACGCTTGCGAACGTGCGGCGGAGCGAGTGCGGCGTGAGCTTGTCCGGCAGGGGCGGCAGATCCCGCTCGGCTAGGTTCTTGTTTGCGCGTTTCACGGCACCTCCGAGAGTACCCGAGCGGACCTTCGCCTCGTACTGGCGCCGGCCCGTGCGCGTAGGGAACACATGGGCGTCCTGCTCGACTGAGCGCCGCGAGCGAGCTGCTAGCAGCTCGTCTCGGAGCGCTCCGCGGATCTTCACCCTGCGGCGCCCGGCGTCAGTCTTGGCCTGCCCGACCGTCAGCCATCCGGCGGCGAGGTCCACGTCACGCCAGCGCAGCGAGCAAAGCTCGCCGATTCGCAAGCCGGCGAAGATCATCGTCGCCAGCAGCGCGCGCGGCGCTCGATGTGCCGGCGCTCCCGCGTGGCCTCGCGGTCCTGTTCGCCGGCCGCGTCGAGCAGCGCTTCTATCTGCGCGGTCGTCTCCAGGTAACTGCGGGACGGCGCGCGCTCCCGGACCCTACGGCCTTTGCCCTTCGCCGGGTTGCGGCCGATCAGCTCGCGCTCCAGGGCGCTCTCCATGATCGCGGCAAGCAGCGTGGTGGTCATGTTGAGCGACCGCGGCGAGAGCGCCTGTAGGGGGCGTTTGCGCGTCCTCCCGAGCCGATCGATGATCTCCTCCATGATCGGCTTGCCCTGCGCAGCCGCTTCGCGTATCAGCCCCCCCGCGGCAAGCTTACCCGCGATGTAGCGCTCCACCGTGTCGTAGGTGATCGCGTCGAGGCGCAGTTCGCCGAAGTAGGGCAGCAGGTGGCCCTCCAGCCGCCAGCGGTAGTCGGTCTGTGTCTTGCTCGCAAGCTGGAGCTTCGCCCGCAGCCACCACTCCTCCGCAAACTGGTGGAACGTCGGGATCGGCTCGGGCTCCGGCGGAGCCTCTACCGCCCGCGGCGGCTGCCAGGTACCGCGCTCCACATCGGCTGGGACGTGCCGCAGCTCAGCCTCGGCTTCCTTCGCCGTGACCGTCCCGAGCGTCACGTAGCGGCGTTTACCATACGCGGTGAAGCGGAGCGCCCGGTACGTGCGCCCGTCCTTGCCCTTGTGCGGGATGGCTCTGCCTGTCGCTTGACGTGCCATCACGCATCACCCCCAGCCGCCGGAATCAGTTGCTCCAGTAGCGCCGTTCGACTCGATGCGTCGGCGCTAGAACTCCTCCCGCTGTCGGAGCGCGCAGTCGCTCGCTCCCTTTCGCGGAGGTAGGCGGCGCGCTTGGCGCAACTATCCGAGCAGAACAGCGCCCGCTTATCGCGTTCTGGCGGTATCTCTCCACCGCATTGCTCGCACGCCCGCTCAGGCAGCGGCTCCCCGCCGGGCATCACGAGCATGGCGAGTGCTCGCTCCGGCCTTGTGGCGGGCTGGCGCTCCCATCCTGCGCGCCACGCCTCGACCATGCCCGAGAGCACTGCAAGCCACTCCGCACGCTCCCATTGAGAAGCGTTCACAGCGGCCTTCAGCGCACCCGGCCACGCCCGGTCGAAGCTCGCGCCAGCCCGGCGCGCGGCGGCGAGCTGTTTTCTCAGCTCGACAGGAGGGAGTCTCGCAACAACCACGCGGTCACGGTGGCGACCGCTTCGGGGGACAGGTCGCGTGCGAGCCGTAGCCGTCGCTCCGCGCCCGAGCTGAGCATAGGTCGGTGTCGGGATCATCGTTCGTCCTCCTGCTCGATCACGTCGCCGACCAGCTC
>DATMMB010000230.1:0-17316 GCA_035569895.1 Solirubrobacteraceae bacterium
GACGCCGGCGGACCTACACGAGACGCCGGCGGACCTACACGAGACGCCGGCGGACCTACACGAGACGCCGGCGGACCTACACGAGACGCCGGCGGACCTACACGAGACGCCGGCGGGCCCGCACGAGACGCCAACGGACCCGCACGACGCGGCCGCGGTCGCCACCCGCCGCGAGGCACGCGCGCTGGCGGTGGCGAGAGAAGCGCTCGCGGAGTTGCGCGATCTGGCCGGCACGGTGCCGCATCTGGCGCCCGATCCCAAAGGACTGATCGCGCTGCTCGGTGACCTGGAGGTGGTGGTCGAGGAGGGCTCGGAGCACGACGCCGACGCGGTGGCCGTGCTCGACCCGCTCGCGCTGCGCGCACGGCGCGTGCGGGCGCTGTTCCTGTGCGGCATGCATGAGGGTGTCTTCCCCGCGCCGGCACGGCCCGAGCCCTATCTCTCCGAGGAGGAGCGCCGCGGCCTGGCGGAAGCGTCGGGTCTGCGACTGGGGCGGCCGGTGGACGCGCTGGCGCGCGAGCGCTATCTCCTGTACGCGGCCGTCTCACGCCCGTGGGAGCTTTTGGTGCTGAGCTGGCACACGGCCGACGACGACGGCGTGCCGCGCGCCCGTTCGCTGTTCGTGGAGGACATCTGCGATCTCTTCAGCGACGACCTCCACGGGCTGCGCACCCGGCGGGCGTTGGGCGAGCTGGCGGCGCTCGCGTCCGCCGAGGCGCCGTCCGCGCCCGCGACGATCGCACCGCTGCGCGACCCCGCGGTGCTGGCGGAGCTGGACGAACGACGGCTGTGGTCGGCGTCGAGCCTGCAAGCGTGGGCCGGCTGCCCGGTGCGGTGGTACGTCGAGCGGCTGCTGCACGCGCGCGACCTCGAACCGGAGGCCGAGCCGCTCGCGCGCGGCGGCCTTGCCCACGCAGCGCTGCGCCAGACATTCGAGCGCCTGCGCTCCGACACCGGCTCTGCCCGCCTCACCACTGCGCGGCTGCCCCACGCCCGCGAGCTGCTGCAGACGGCGCTCCAAGAGCACGCCGACGAGCATCCGCTCTCGACGCTCCCCGAGCGCGTGCCCGCTGTGCGCCGCCGCTTGGAGGCCGACCTCGAGCGGTATCTGGAGCACGCGGCCGAGTGCGGCGACCGCGCCGAGGCAGGTGGCCAGCTGGAGCTCGACGAGCCCGGTGGGACGACCCCGCTCGAGCCTACCCGCCTGGAGCTGTCATTCGGCTTCACCGAGGAGGGCGCGCCGCCGCCGTCCGAAGGCGGCTCGGCTGACGGCGCGCCCGGCTGCGCCCCACAGCCGGACGGCGCGCCCGGCTGTGGGGCGGCGGACGTGGCCGGGCGGCTGCCCGCGCTCGACCTCGGCGAGGGCGTCGCCGTGCGCGGCTACATCGACCGCGTCGACCTCGCGCCGGGCGGCGATGCGGTGGTGTACGACTACAAGAGTGGCGCCCCCACTCCCCCCGACCGGTGGCTGGACGAGCGCAGCTTCCAGATCGCGTTGTACTCACGCGCGGTCGAGCAACTGCTCGGGTGGCCAGTCGCCGGCGGCTTCTACCAGCCGCTCGCCGGCCGCGACCTGCGCGCCCGCGGGCTGCTCGCCGCGGGAGAGGGCGTGACGCTTGCGTGTGTGCGGGGCGACCTCCGCCCCCCGGAGGAGGTGCGCGAGCTGATGGATGAGGTGATCGCCGCCGCGCGCGCCGCCGCCCTGCAGGCGCGCGCCGGGGCGCTGGAGGCGCGGCCCGACACGTGCGGCTTCGGCGGCGGCTGCATGTACCCGTCGATCTGCCGATGCGATCGCTGAGGAGGAGCGTGTTCGACGAGCCCACCACCCGCGCGATCGACGACGGACCGCCTTCCGCCGAGGCCTCTCCAAAGGTCGCGCCGGCCGCGGCCGAGCCTCGATCGACCCTCACCCCCGAGCAGGAGCAGGCGGTCGCGCGCCGCCGTGGCCCGCTGCTGCTGTCGGCCGGCGCTGGCAGCGGCAAGACCGCCGTGCTCGTGGAGCGCTTCGTGCGGGCAATCCGCGAGGATGGCATCAGCCCCGGGCGGATCATGGCGATCACGTTCACCGAGCGCGCCGCCGCCGAGCTGCGCGAGCGCGTCCGCGCGCGCCTGCTGGAGCTGGGCGAGCGCCAGGCCGCCCGCGACGTCGAGGGCGCCCCCGTCGGCACCTTCCACGGCTTCTGCGCGCGGCTGCTGCGCACCCATGCGCTCGCGGCCGGGCTCGACCCCGAGCTCGCGATCCTCGACGAGCCCGACGCCGAGCGGCTGCGCGCGCTCGCCTTCCGCCACGCGATGGCGGCGCTGCTGGCCCAAGCGGCAATGCCGGCCGACTCGGGGGCGCTAGCACAACCTCTACGTTCAGCCGCGGGCGGGCGTGTTCAGGCTTCGGCTGGCGAGCGCCGCTGGGAAGCGGTCGAGCTGCTCGCCGCCTACGGCACCGACCGTGTGCGGGCGATGCTGCTGGGCGTGCACGCCGAGCAGCGCAGCCGCGGGATCGCGCTGCCGACGCTGCCCAATCCGGCGGTGTGCGCGTCTGCGCAAGCGGAGTCGAAGCTCCTGTTGCAGACCACCTTGTTCGACCGCAGTGGGGAGACACTCGCCTTCGACCGAAGGGAGTCGAAGGTTGCCGATCGCCCGGATGCGGCCGCCGACCCGCTCGAAGGCGAGGCGCTCCGCGCGTGCGCGCTGCTTGGCGAGCTGCTGGAGTCGTTTGGCCGCCGCTACGCGGCGCTCAAGCGCGCCCGCGCGGCGCTTGACTTCGACGACTTGGAGCTGCGCGCGCGCGAGCTGCTGGAGAGCTATGGCGGCATCCGCGAGACCTGGCGCGAGCGGATCGAGCTGCTGATGGTGGACGAGTTCCAGGACACCAACCGCCGCCAGCTCGCGCTGCTCGAGCTGCTGGAGCGCGACAACCTCTTCACGGTCGGCGACGAGCAGCAGTCGATCTACGGCTTTCGCCGCGCCGAGGTGGAGATCTTCCGCGAGCGTCGTCGGGCGCTGAGCGATGCGGGCGCCGCGCTCGTGCTGGCCCACAACTTCCGCGCCCGCCCCGTCCTGATCGCCGCGGTCAACCACGTGTTCGGAGAGCGCTTCGGCGAGGCCCACGCGCCGCTGAAGGCCGCCCGCGAGGAGGCCGAGGGCGGCGCGCCGAGGATCGAGCTGCTGCTCACCGACAAGCAGGGCTGGGCCGAGTCGCCCCACGCGGAGAGCGTCGCCGGTGCGCTGCCGCGCGCGACGTTGTGGCGCCAGGCCGAGGCGCGCCTGCTGGCGCAGCGCGTCGCCGAGCTGATCGCCGCCGGCTCCGCGCGAGCGGGGGATGTGGCGGTGCTGTTGCGCGCCGCGAGCGACCTGCCGGTGTACGAGCGGGCATTGGAGGAGTGCGGTGTGCGCACGCTCGCCGCGGTCGGCAGCTTCTGGGGCCACCAGCAGGTCGGCGACCTGCTCGCGTGGCTGCGGGCGCTTGCCAACCCGCTCGACGAGCTCGCGCTCTACTCCGCGCTCGCCTCGCCGTTGGTGGGCATCTCCAGCGATGGCCTCGCGCTGATCGCGATGCGCGCCCGCGCCGCCGGTGTCGGGGCGTGGGCGGCGATCGCGCGGGGAGCGGGCGCGGCGATGGGCGGCGAGGACGGACCGCGGGAGCCATGTGCGGCGCGCAGGCACGGCGAGTTGTACGACCGTCTGGCGCCGGCCGACCGCGAGCGCGTCGAACGCTTTGTCAGACGCTTCGCCGATGAGCGGCGGCTAGCTGCGATCCTCGGCCCGGCGGAGCTGCTGGTGCGTGCGGTCGCCGACAACGCGGTCGCCGACAACGATTACGAGCGGCACGTGCTGGCGCTCTCCTCGGGGGAGCGGCGGCTGGCGAACGTCCACAAGCTACTGCGCCTCGCGCGGCGGTATGAGGCGACGGAGGGACCCGATCTGCGCGGCTTTCTCGACCACGTCGCGCACCGCCGCGCGTACGCCGAGCGCGCCGAGCCCCACGCTCCCACCGGCTCCGATCCGGACGCCGTGCGGCTGATGACGATCCACGCCGCCAAGGGCCTCGAGTTCCCGGTGGTGTGCGTCGCCGACCTGGGCCGCGCCGCCGGCGGCTCGACACCCGATCTGCTCGTCGACGGCGAGCGCGTCGGCCTGCGCCTCGCGCGCCTCGACGGCTCCCCCGCGGTCGCCTGCCTGCATTACGCGGAGCTGGCGGGGGCGCGCCGCCGGGCGGACGCCGCGGAGGAGGAACGGATCGTCTATGTGGCGCTCACGCGCGCGCGTGAGCGGCTGCTGCTGAGCGGCGCGTGCGACTTCGGCCGGTGGGCGCGCGCGGCGCCGATCGGCGACTCCACGCGGCCCACACCACGCACGGCCGGCGCGGCGGGAGGGTCGGCGCAGGAGACGGGCAACGCGACCGGGGTCCGGGGGTCCGCCAATGGGTCGGATCGACCGCCGATCGAGTGGCTGGCGCCCGCGCTCGTCCCTGCGCTGCCTGCCCTGGTCAGCGACCTGCAGTCGCCCGTCGTCGATCTGGCGATGGCCGGCGACGGCGAAGGCGAGGAGCGCATACGCGTGCGCTGCTGGCTGAATGCTTCCGCGACCGTTGGTCGGGTGCTGCGGTGAGTGCCCCCGTGGACGTGCGCTGCGGGCCGAACGCTTCCGCGACCGTCCGTCGTGTGCGGCGGCGCGCGCTCGCAAGCGCGGCTATGCTTGGGGGGGTGAGCCCGACATCACCTCCGAGCGGCGCTCAACGATCGGATGCAAACCCACGGCGCCCGTCCGTCCGTCGCAGCCGCTGATGGTGGGCGCAGTGACGCCTCCGACGCCGAGCTGTTCGCGCGCATCCGCCAGCACGACGACGCGCACGCCCGGGCGCAGCTGATCGAGCGCTACCTGCCGCTCGTCCGCCGCCTCGCCCGCCGCTACCAGCACGGCGAGGAGCCGCTCGACGACCTTGTGCAGGTGGCGTCGGTGGGGCTGATCAAGGCGGTCGACCGCTTCGACGCCGAGCGCGAGGTCGTCTTCTCGAGCTACGCTGTCCCCACGATCCTGGGCGAGCTCAAGCGCCACTTCCGCGACCGCACCTGGTCGGTGCGCGTGCCCCGCGATCTGCAGGAGCTGGCGCTGCGCGTCGATCGCACGGTCACCCGCCTGTCGGTCGGCAAGCGCGGCTCGCCGTCGGTCGGCGAGATCGCGCGCGCGGTCGGGGTGTCCGAGGAGCAGGTGCTCGACGCGCTTGGCGCGGCGGCCGCCTACCGCGCCGCCTCGCTCGACGCGCCGCGCGCCGGCGGAGGTGACGAGGAGGCCGGGGAGAGCGTCGCCGACACGCTCGGGATCGAAGAGGCCGGCTTCCAGCGCGCGGAGGAGAAGGCGATCCTGGAGCCGCTGCTCGCCCGCATCACCCCGCGCGAGCGGATCGTGCTACAGCTGCGCTTCGCCGAGGATCTCACGCAGGCGGAGATCGGCGAGCGGATCGGCGTCTCGCAGATGCAGGTCTCGCGCCTCATCCGCCAGGCGCTCGCGCGCATGCGCGGCGCCGCGGAGGCATGAGGCGTCCCACCCGCGCCGCAGCGCGGTCGCGCGTTTGGATGCTCCGGCCGGATCGGACACGGCGTAGGTGGCGTCGCAGGATGCGTGCGGCCCGCCCGTGCGAGGTGTGCGGGATGCTCCGTCGGCACGGACGCACGACGCCTTCCGCTGCTTGACATCCGCGGCGCAGCGGTAACACTATGGGGATGCCCCGCTCGATGTGGAAAGGAACGCTCGCGTTCGGTCTGGTGAGCGTTCCCGTCAAGCTCTACACCGCGGTCGGCGATCGCAGCGTGCGTTTCCACCAGCTGCACGCCGCCGACCACTCGCGCGTCGTGCAGAAGCGCTTCTGCGCCGCCGAGGACAGAGAGATCTCCTACGAGGAAATCGTCAAAGGCTTCGAGATCGCGCCCGGTCGTCATGTGGTGATCGAGCCCGAGGAGCTAGCCGTGCTCGAGCCGGCCTTCTCGAGCACGATCGAGATCGAGCAGTTCGTGCTGATGGAGGAGATCGACCCGATCCTCTTCGACCGCCCTTACTACCTGGTGCCGGGCCGCGGTGGCGCCAAGCCCTACCGGCTGCTGCTGCGGGCGATGCACGACACCGGCAAGGTCGCGATTGGGCGCGTCGTGCTGCGTTCGCGCCAGCAGCTCGTCGCGATCCGCTCGCGCGAGGACGCGCTGGTGATGACCACAATGAACTTCGGCGAGGAGATCGTGCCGACCGCCGAGCTGGAGGAGCTGCACGAAGAGCGGGTGGAGCTGAGCGAGAGCGAGATCGAGATCGCTGAGCGCCTCGTCGACTCGATCACCCGCCCGTTCGACGTCGGCGACTACCGCGACACCTTCGGGCAGGCGCTGCTCGCGCTGATCGAGCGCAAGGCCGGCGGCGAGCAGGCGATGCCCGAACCGCCCGCGCGCGAGCCGCAGCTACAGGCGCCCGACCTGATGAGCGCGCTGGAGGCGAGCATCGAGCAGGTGCGCGCCCGCCGCGCGCGGGATGGCGTGCCCCCCGCCGCCAAACGGGAGAAGCGCCGGGGCGCCGCGCGGGAGGGCGCGGCCGCCAAGAGCCCCAAAAAAGCGCGCACGCGGGGCTGACTAGGGCCTTCAGAAAGAGATCCCCAGCACCAGCTCTTCGCCGCCGCCGGCCACGGGCTCGAAGTGCAGCGTGTCGGTCATCCGCTCGAGCACGCTGCCGACACCCGGCAGCGCCGCGTCCCCCACCAGGCTGCTCGTCGCCCGCTCGCCGAGCTCGCCAACGCGCAGCTCGAATTGCCTGCCGCGGGTGCTGAGGGCGAAGCAGAGGTGGTTGTTCGCGGCGTGCGCGGGCGCGTGGGCGCTGAGCGCGTCGCAAATCAGCATCGCGTCGTCGATGCGATCCATCGGGCAGTTGGCACGTGCGAGCATGATCGACGCCACTCTGCAGAGCGTCGGTCCCACCAGCGGGCCGTTGGCCAGGCGCAGCGACACCGTGCTCTCGCGCGGCGGCTCCTCGCTCACGACGTGCCTCCGGAGTCGGCCGCGCCGAGCACCGCCCGCGCGGGCGCGCCGTCGTGACGATCGTCGGCGTCGGCGTCGGCGTCGCCCTGAGCCCGGGCGTTGGCACCGGCGCCGGGGTCGACCTGAGCCGGGGCCTGGGCCTCGGCAGCGGTGTCGGCGAGTGAGAAGGTCATCCGCACCTCCGTGCGGTCGCGCTCGTCGCGCCCCAGCTGCACGCTCTCGCTGAGCGAGGCGATCAGCGGCAACCCCAGTCCCAGGCCGGGGCTGTCCGGTCGCGGGCCGATGCCGGCGCCCTCGTCCCTGACGACCACCAGCAGCTCTTCGCCCAGCAGCGTGGTGAGCACCTCCATCGGCCCCTCCTCGCCGTCGGGATAGGCGTGGACAACCACGTTCGTGCACGCCTCGGTCACCGCGAGGCGGATGTCGGAGAGGGTTTGCGGGTCGAGCGCGTAACCGTCCTCGAGCGCCCCGAGCGCGTGGCGCACGATCGCGATGTTCTCCGCGCGCGCCGGGATGGCGATCTGCATGTCCGGGCTCATCGTAAGCGTGCGTTCCCCCAATGCGTGACTGCGGCGATCCATGTCTTGGGAGATGGTGCCCTTCGCGCGCAGATTTCACACATAGCTGGCCCCGCCGCCCCGGAATCGTCCACTAACTCGAAGTCGCCTTCGACGTTGTCAAATGATGAGCATACGCGAGCCGTCGGGTGGACGTATGGACGAGTGGACGAACGGCCTCGGACACGCGATCGAGGTTTGCAGGTAGTCGAATCGGCGCCGCTCGCGCACGTCATCGTCGCTCGCCCCCGCCCGCGTCGGCGGGCGCACAACGGGCGTTCGCGGGCCCGTTCGCCGGCGCCCTCCGGACGAGCTTGCGGACGCGATCCACTGCTACGCTTCAGCCTCACCCTCAGGTGCCCCAACCGCCTGCGCGGGGACTAGGCCCATCCGCGCGGGAGGGACGGCCCTCCCAGGAGCACTGCCATGACTTCGCACACCAGACAGCCGCCCGGGGCCGTTGGCCTCTACGACCCCCGCTTCGAGCACGACGCGTGTGGTGTGGGGATGGTGGCGCGCCTGGACAACGTCCCCACCCACAAGGTGCTCGCGCAGGCGATCGAGGCTTTGGAGAACCTCGAGCATCGCGGCGCGTCGGGGGCCGACCCCACCACCGGCGACGGCGCGGGGATCCTGATGCAGATGCCCGACGAGCTGCTGCGGGCACGTTGCGACTTCGACCTGCCGCCGCCCGGCCGATACGGGGTGCTGATGTGCTTCCTGCCGCTCGCCGAGCGGGAGCGTGAGCGGCTGCGGGGGCTGCTGGAGCGCACCGTGCGCGCCGAGGGCCAGGTGGTGCTCGGCTGGCGCGAGGTGCCGATCGACACCGCCCACACCGGCCGCACCGCCGGGGCCTGCCGGCCGGCAATCTGGCAGCTGTTCGTAGGGGCCGGCGAGCTGCCGGCGAGGGCGTCGGCCGGCGCCGCGGCGGCTGGCGATGGCGCCGCTGGGACGCGCGCCGATCTCAGTGGTGGGGCCGGGGCCGGCGGCGAGGCGGGTTCCACGGCGGTGGCCGGCAGCGAGGCGGCCTTCGACCAGGATGCGTTCGAGCGCAAGCTGTACGTGATCCGCCGCGTGTGCGAGCTTGACCCGGCCGGCGAGGGCCTGTACGTCACCTCCAGCTCCTCGCGCACGATCAACTACAAGGGGATGCTGGTGAGCTACCAGCTCGCGAGCTTCTACTCCGACCTGCGCGACCCCCTCTGCAAGAGCGCGATGGCGCTCGTGCACTCGCGCTTCTCCACCAACACCTTCCCCTCCTGGGAGCTCGCCCACCCCTACCGCGTGATCTGCCACAACGGCGAGATCAACACGGTGATGGGCAACGTCTCGTGGATGCGCGCCCGCGAGTCGGAGCTGCAGAGCGAGCTGTTCGGCGAGGACCTCCAGAAGATCCTGCCGGTGGTGAAGGCCGGCGACTCCGACTCCGCCACCTTCGACCGCGTGCTCGAGCTGCTGATGCTCGCCGGGCGCTCGCTGCCGCACGCGGCGATGATGATGATCCCCGAGGCCCACCGCGAACGCGAGGACCTGCCGCAGGAGCTGAAGGGCTTCTACGCGTTCCACGCCTGCCTGATGGAGCCGTGGGACGGCCCCGCCTCGGTGGCGTTCACCGACGGGCGCGTGATCGGCGCGACGCTCGACCGCAACGGCCTGCGGCCGGGGCGGTGGGTGGAGACCGTCGACGGCCTCGTGGTGCTCGGCTCGGAGATCGGCCTGCTGGACATCCCGCCGCAGCGCATCAGGCGCCTCGGCCGGCTGCAGCCGGGCAAGCTCTTCTTGATCGACCTGCAGCGCGGGCGGATCGTCGAGGACGGCGAGGTCAAGCACGAGATCGCCGCCCGCCGTCCCTACGGCGAGTGGTTTGTGCGCAACTCCGTGCACTTCGACGACCTCCCGCCCTCCGACGCGGTGACGATCTCCTCGCAGCCGCTGCACACCCGCCAGCGCGCGTTCGGCTACAGCCAGGAGGACCTGCGCGTGCTGCTCACGCCGATGGCGCGCGACGGCCAGGAGCCGATCGGCTCGATGGGCAACGACCTCGCGCTCGCGGTGCTCTCCGACCAGGCGCCGCCGCTGTTCTCGTACTTCAAGCAGCTGTTCGCGCAGGTCACCAACCCGCCGATCGACCCGATCCGCGAGGAGATCGTGATGAGCCTCGCGACCTCGCTGGGCACCGAGCGCAACCTGTTCGACGAGACCCCCGAGCACGCCCACAAGCTGATCCTGCGCCAGCCGATCCTGCTCAACCACGAGCTCGAGACGCTGCGCCACGTCGCCCACGACGAGTTCTCCGCGCGCACGCTCGACATCACCTGGCCGGTCGCCGACGGCCCCGAGGGGATGGAGCGGGCTTTGGAGCGCCTGTGCGCGCACGCCGAAGCGGCGATCGCCGACGGCGTCAACATCCTGATCCTCTCCGATCGTTCGATCAACGCCCGCCGCGCGCCGATCCCCTCGCTGCTGGCGGTGTCCGCCGTCCACCACCACCTCGTGCGCGAAGGCACGCGCCTGCGCGCGGGCATCGTGCTGGAGTCGGGCGAGCCGCGCGAGGTGCACCACTTCGCCACGCTGATCGGGTATGGGGTGAGCGCGATCAACCCCTACCTGCTGCTCGAGACGCTCGACGAGCTCGTCCACCACGGGTTGATCCCGCGCACCGACGGCGCGGGCGGCGCATCCTCCCCCTCCTCCCCCTCCAACGGAGGCACCGCCCCCCGCGCGGCTGGGCTCACGGCGGAGCAGGCGGCGCAGAACGTCGTCAAGGCGATCGGCAAAGGGCTGCTCAAGACGATCTCGAAGATGGGCATCTCCACGATCCAGTCCTACCGCTCGGCGCAGATCTTCGAGGCGGTGGGCCTTTCGCGCGAGCTGATCGACCGCCACTTCACCGGCACCGCGTCGCGGATCGGCGGCGTCGGGCTGGGCGAGCTGGCACAGGAGGCGCTCGCCCGCCACGCGCGCGCGTGGGCGGGGGGTGTCCTCGCCGCCGAGGACATGCTGCCGGTGGGCGGCGTGTACGCATGGCGGCGCGACGGCGAGCACCACATCTGGAACCCCGAGACGATCGCGCTCATGCAGCACGCCGTGCGCTCCTCTGACGATGGTGCCGTGCGCGCCGCGCTCGGCGGGGATGCGCACGCGCACGAGACGGTGCGCGACAGCCCCGCGTACGCGAAGTACCGCGAGTACGCGCGCGCGGTCAACGACGACGCCGCGCGCCGCGCGACGCTGCGCGGGCTGTTGCAACTGCGCGGCGAGGCCGCCTTCGCAGGCAACGGCGCCGCGGGCGTTGTTGGAGCGGAAGGGAAGGGGGGAGGAGGGGGAGGGGTCGCCCTGCACGAAGTCGAGCCGGCGGCTGCGATTGTGCGTCGCTTCTGCACCGGCGCCATGTCGTTGGGCTCCATTTCGCGCGAGGCGCACGAGACGCTCGCGATCGCGATGAACCGCCTCGGCGGGCGCTCCAACACGGGCGAGGGCGGCGAGGACCCGGTGCGCTTCCAGGCCGATCCCAACGGCGACCGGCGGCGCTCGGCGATCAAGCAGGTGGCATCCGGGCGCTTCGGGGTGACGATCAACTACCTCGTCAACGCCGACGAGCTGCAGATCAAGATGGCCCAGGGCGCCAAGCCCGGCGAGGGCGGCCAGCTGCCCGGGCACAAGGTCGACAAGTACATCGGCTCGATCCGCCACACCACCCCCGGCGTCGGGCTGATCTCCCCGCCGCCCCACCACGACATCTACTCGATCGAGGACCTCAAGCAGCTGATCTATGACCTGCGCTGCGCCAACCCGCAGGCCCAGGTCTCCGTGAAGCTCGTCTCCGAGGTGGGCGTCGGCACCGTCGCCGCGGGCGTGTCGAAGGCCAATGCCGACCGCGTGCTGATCGCCGGCCACGACGGCGGCACCGGCGCCTCGCCGCTCTCCTCGATCCAAGCGGCCGGCGTGCCGTGGGAGATCGGCCTCGCCGAGACCCAGCAGACGCTGCTGCTCAACGAGCTGCGCTCGCGGATCGTGGTGCAGACCGACGGCCAGCTGAAGACCGGCCGCGACGTGCTGATCGCCGCGCTGCTCGGCGCGGACGAGATGGGTTTCTCCACCGCGCCGTTGATCGCCACCGGCTGCATCATGATGCGCGCCTGTCATCTGAACACCTGCCCGGTGGGCATCGCCACCCAGGACCCGGAGCTGCGCAAGCGCTTCGAGGGCACGCCCGAGCAGGTGGTCAACTTCTTCTTCTACGTCGCCGAGGAAGTGCGCGAGCTGTTGGCGAGTCTCGGGCTGCGCTCGCTCGACGAGGCGATCGGGCGCGTCGATCTGCTGGAGGCCGGCCCCGCGATCAACCATTGGAAGGCGCGCGGGGTCGACTTGACTCACATCCTCACCCACGTCGCGTTGCCCGACGGCGAGCCCCGCCGCCGCGTGCAGCCGCCGCCGCCGGTGCTCGACGACGCGCTCGACTGGCAGCTGGTGGAGCGCGCCGGGCCCGCCATCGAGCGCGGCGAGCGCGTCTCCGTGCAATTGCCGATCCGCAACGTCAACCGCTGCGTCGGCGGCATCCTCTCCAGCCACATCGCCCGCGCGCACGGCGCCGAGGGCTTGGCGCCCGACGCGATCGCGGTCGACTTCGAAGGCTCCGCCGGCCAGAGCTTCGGCGGCTGGCTGGCGCCCGGCGTGACGTTCACGCTGCGCGGCGACGCCAACGACTACGCTGGCAAGGGCCTCTCCGGCGGCGTGCTCGCGGTGCGCCCGCGTGCGGGCATGAACGCCGAGTTCGTCGCGCAGGAGAACGTGGTGGTGGGCAACACCGTGCTGTACGGCGCCACCGCCGGCAAGGCCTTCTTCCGCGGCCTCGCCGGCGAGCGCTTCGCCGTGCGCAACTCCGGCGCGTGGGCGGTCGTCGAGGGCGTCGGCGACCACGGCTGCGAGTACATGACGGGCGGGCGCGTCGTCGTGCTCGGCCCCACGGGGCGCAACTTCGCCGCGGGCATGTCCGGCGGGATCGCCTACGTGCTCGACGAGCACGGCGCGTTCGCCAAGCGCTGCAACATGGGGATGGTCGACTTCGAGCCGCTCGCGGCGGCCGACGCGATCGAGCTGCGCGCGATGATCGCGGAGCACCGCCAGCGCACCGACTCGCCCGTCGCCGCGCGCGTGCTCGCCAAGTGGGACGAGCTGCTGGCGGGGGGCGCGTTCGTGAAGGTGATGCCGCGCGACTACCGCCGCGTGCTCGACGAGCTCGCCACCGAAGAGGCGCAGGCCGAGGGAGTGCCCGCCGTCTGATCGGCACGCACCGCCGCTCTGGGAGCATGGAGACCGATGGGGACCCCACTAGTGTGCATTGAGATTGCGAGAGGTATGTGCAATTGCGCACGCCTCCCAAAAAGAACATATGCACACGCGGGGCAGCGAGACTGATGGGCAAGCTCGGAGCCTTCCTGCAGATCGAGCGCCGCGGGATCCCCTACCGCGACGCCCGCGAGCGCGCCCACGACTACCGCGAGTTCATGGTGGTGCGCCCCGACCCCGAGCTGCGCGACCAGGGCGCGCGCTGCATGGAATGCGGCGTGCCCTTCTGCCACAACGGTTGTCCCTTGGGCAACCTGATCCCCGACTGGAACGACCTCGTCTATCGCGAGCGCTGGCGCGAGGCGATCGCGCAGCTGCACGCCACCAACAACTTCCCCGACTTCACCGGCCGCCTCTGCCCGGCGCCGTGCGAGGCCGCGTGCGTGCTGGAGATCCGCGAGGGCGACGCCGTCACGATCAAACAGATCGAGCACGCGATCGTCGAGCGGGCGTTCGCCGAAGGATGGATCAAGCCTGAGCCCCCCTCGCAGCGGCGCCTCACCGGCCAGCGCGTCGCGGTCGTCGGCAGCGGCCCCGCGGGCATGGCGGCGGCCCAGCAGCTGCGCCGTGCCGGGCACGAGGTGACGCTGTTCGAGCGCGACGAGGCCGCCGGCGGGCTGGTGCGCTTCGGCGTGCCCGACTTCAAGATCGAGAAGCACGTGGTCGAGCGGCGCGTGCAGCAGCTGGTGGCCGAAGGCGTGGAGCTGCGCCTCGGGGTGGACGTCGGCCGCGACATCGCCGCCGGGGAGCTGCGCGAGCGCTTCGACGCGGTGGTGCTCGCCACCGGCTCGCGCGTCCCCCGCGACCTGCCGGTACCGGGGCGGGAGCTGCACGGCGTCCACTTCGCGATGGACTACCTCTATGGGCGCAACCGCTGGGTGGCGCGCGAGCTGGCGACCTCCGCCGCGCTGCACTCGCCCGACGGCCACGGACCCACCGCGGCGCTGGGTGCCACGCACGCCGATACGCCCGCCGCACCGGTTGCCGCATCCCTCGGTGTCGGGGGCACACCACCCGCCGAGCCGATCACCGCCGCCGGCAAGCACGTGGTGGTGATCGGCGGCGGCGACACCGGCGCCGACTGCGTCGGCAACGCCCTGCGCGAGGGCGCTTCCTCGATCGTGCAGCTGGAGCTGCTGCCCGAGCCCCCCGCCCACCGGCCCGACAACCGCACGCCGTGGCCGGAGTGGCCTTTGAAGTACCGCCTCTCCTACGCGATGGACGAGGCGCGCGCGGAAGGGGTGGGGGAGCAGGACTACTCGCTGACCACCACCACGTTCGGCGGGGATTCCGACGGCCGCGTTGCCGCGCTGCACGTGGCGCAGGCCGAGCCGGCGCCGCCGTTCGCGCCGGTGCCCGGGACAGAGCGCGAGCTGCCGGCGCAGCTGGTGCTGCTGGCGATGGGCTTTCTGCACCCCGAACCGGGGTTGCTCGACCAGCTCGGCGTGGAGAAGGACCCCCGCGGCAACGTCAAGGCGGTGGCGCCCTACACCACCTCGGTCGCAGGCATCTTCGCGGCGGGCGACGCGCGCCGCGGCCAGTCGCTGATCGTGTGGGCGATCAACGAGGGTCGTCAGTGCGCGCGGATGGTCGATCGCTACCTGGCCGCCCGTCGCAACGGCGGCGGGCCCGCCGATGGCCCGTCGGCGGGCGGTTCCGGCTTGGGCGGCCCGCTCCCGGAGGACGAGGGCATCCCTGGGCACGCCGACGCCGACGAGGGGCCCGAGGGCCCGCCGTCGCACGTCAGCGGCGGGGTCAGCGTCGAATAGTGCATCTCCGCCGGCCGGCGGCCGTGCAGGTGCGATCAGCGATGGCTCTCGGGATCATCCCGGAGAAGGGCTACGCTTTAAAGGATGGCGACGTTCGTCCGTGACCCCGAGCCGATCGAGCTTCAGGAGCTGCGCGAGTATCGCGAACAGCACGACCTCGACCACTGGGACGAGGTGTGGGAGGGTGTGCTGCACATGAACCCGATCCCCACCGGCGAGCACCAGCACATCCTTCAGCAACTCGCGGTATTGCTCGACCCGCTGGCGCGCCGTGCCGGTCTCGTGTTGCTCACCAACGAGTTTGGGCTCGGGCGGCAGGGCAAGAGCAACTTCCGCGTGCCCGACGGCGGTCTGCACCGCGCGCTGCCCCGGGGCGTCTACCAGACGACCGCCGCGCTCGTGATCGAGGTCGTCTCGCCGGGGGACGAGTCGTGGAAGAAGTTCGACTTCTACGCCGCCCACGACGTGGACGAGCTGTTGATCATCGATCACAAAGAGCAGCAGGTCCACTGGTTTGCGCTCTGCGACGGCGAGTACAAGCCGGTGGAGCGGAGCGCGCTGATCGAGCTCGGACCCGCCGAGCTGGCCGAGCAGCTCGACTGGCCCTAGGAATGAACGATACCGACGCCCTTCCCCGCGCCTGCGTCATCGGCGCGGGCTCCTCGGGGATCACCGCGGCGAAGGCGCTTGCCGATCGCGACATCCCATTCGACTGCTTCGAGGCGTCGGACAAGGTCGGCGGCAACTGGGTGTTCGGCAACCGCAACGGGATGAGCTCGTCGTATTCGACGCTGCACATCAACACCTCGCGCGAGCGGATGGAGTACGCCGACTACCCGATGCCGCCCGACTACCCCGACTTTCCCCGCCATGACCAGATCGCGCGCTACTTCGACGAGTACGTCGAGCACTTCGGGCTGCGCGAGCGGATCACGTTCAACACGGGCGTCGAGCACGTCCGCCCGCTGCCGGACGGCGGCTGGGAGGTGACGATCGCCCGGGGGAGCGCGGGTGACGGAGGCGACCGCGGGGCGGGCGGTGGCAGGCAGGGCGAGGGCGCGGATGGCGGCGAGCACGGTGGCGCCCCGCGGGAGGGGGCCGCGCGGGGCGGGGGCGGGCTCGGTGCGCAACGCGAGACCCGCCGCTACGACGCGCTGCTCGTCGCCAACGGCCATCACTGGAACCCGCGCTGGCCCGAACCCCCGATCCCCGGCGCGTTCGCCGGCGAGCAGATCCACGCGCACGACTACAAGGAGCCCGCCCAGCTCGCCGGCAGGCGCGTGGTCGTGGTGGGGATGGGCAACTCCGCGATGGACATCGCCGTCGACGCCTCCTACCACGCGCGCTCCACCACGCTCGTGGCCCGCCGCGGCGTGCATGTGGTGCCGAAGTACATCCTCGGCCGCCCGCTCGACGCCGGCGTCAAACCGAGCCGCCTCCCCTTCACGTGGCTGCTGCGCGGGATGCAGCTCGTCACGCGCCTCACGGTCGGCCCGATGGACCGCTACGGGCTGCCGCTGCCCGACCACCGTCTCGGGCAGGCGCACCCGACCGTCTCCTCGCGGATCCTCGACCGCCTCGCGCACGGGGCGATCGCGGTGAAGCCGGAGATCGCCGCGCTCGACGGCGAGCGCGTGCGCTACGCCGACGGCAGCGAGCAGGAGGCCGACCTGATCGTGTACTGCACCGGCTACAAGATCACCTTCCCGTTCTTCGACGACGGCCTGATCGCGGCAGCCGACAATCGCCTGGTGCTGTACAAGCGGGTGTTCGACCCCGACCACCCCGGCCTGTGCTTCATCGGCTTCGTGCAGCCGTGGGGGGCGATCATGCCGATCGCGGAGATTCAGGGCCGGCTGGTGGCCGAGCACCTGTGCGGCGATTACGCACTGCCCTCTCCGGGGCAGATGCGCGGCGACATGGAGGCGATGATGCGCCGCCAGGCCCGCCGCTATCAAGCTTCCAAGCGCCACACGATCCAGGTGGATTTCTCCAACTACGTGGTCGAGCTCGACGACGAGCGCCGCGCCGGCGCCGCGCGGGCGCGCGAGCGGGGGTTTGCGCCTCGGGCCGTCCGGCCAGACGCCACCCGGGCGGCGGCGTAGAGCATCCCTTCGGGTGCCGCTACGGCCTTAGAATAGCCCTGCCGTGCCGAGGTTTTGCCGCCACAACCGCTTCATCGACCGCTGCCCGATCTGCCGGGAGACGGTAGCGAATCCCGCCCACCCCGCATCCGAGACGAAGCGCGTGCCTCGTGCGCGCGCCGGCACGGCCGAGCGGCGCAAGCCCGCGCCGCAGACGAAGGCGCCGGGCAGGCAGCGTACGGGGCTGCATGTCAGCCATGAGCGGCGTGCGCGGGACGATGGCTACCGCTCGCCGCTGGCGCCCGGCCTGCGCGCGTCCGAGGATGCCGAGCGGCTCGCGGGGGAGATCGCCTTCGCGCAGGGGCGGCGCCTGGTGCTCGAAACCGACCCGCCCGGCCTCTACCGCGAGATCAGCGAGCAGCCCGACGGCGAGCAGGCGCTGTGGATGTGCTTCCTCAGCGCCTACCTCTGCCCGCTCGGGGTCGCCGATCCGCAAGCCCGCGAACAGGCACGGCATGTCGCTGACGGCCGTGCCGGGGGTGCTGGG